>NZ_JTJP01000007.1:0-157077 GCF_001678575.1 Gallibacterium genomosp. 1 | reverse complement strand
CAAAAAAATAACGTAATACTGCGTTAAAAAACACTAGAGATATCATAGTAACTAATGCTAGTATAGATAAATATTTTAAAGTTTTATCCAGTATCTTTGATAATTTCATACTGCCTCCTAAAATATTCCGCTATTAATATAATATTAATAGCGGAAATTATTTATTTAGATTCGTTTATACGTTGAATGACATCTTTAGACCAGTCATACTTTTTATAGAATTTTTCATATAAGGTTTGAGATGCGCTTGTCATATCTTGTCGTAACTGCTCATTTGGAATAACTATAGAGATACCACTTTTAGATAAGAACTCTTTTACTTCTTGTTCTGTTTTTATAGCTAATTCCCATTCTTTTTCTTGATATACTTTAGCAGCTTCAAGGAAGATTTCTTGATCTTCTTTTGACATTTTATTCCATGTTTTTAGACTAATTTGCAATAGTCCAGGAGAAAAAATATGGTTTGTTTGTATTATATATTTTTGTACTTCATATAAACCAGAATCTTTAATAAGCATATATGGATTTTCTTGACCATCTATGACTTTTTGTTCTAAAGCAGTAAATACTTCACTTAGAGGCATACTTTGAGGATTCATTCCCATAGCATTAGCCCAATCTACAAATAGAGAATTTAATGGTACTCTTAATCGTAATCCTTTAAAGTCACTAAATTTTTCTATATTTTTATTTGAAGAAATTACTCTGAATCCATTCATTCCATAAGCTAATAATTTAATACCATAGTTTTCCATTTTATTTCCTATTTCTATGGCAATAGGAGACTCAAGAACTTTTTTTGCTTCTAGATTGTCTTTAAATAGATATGGCCATTCCCATACTCCAAAAATAGGATCAACATTTTGAAGAAGCAATCCTGTTATTCCCATTTCTATAGTTCCATTTCTTAATCCATTGACTATCTGATCTTCTCCTCCTAATTGATTATTTGGATAGATTCTAATTTCATATTTATTATTAGTCTTTTCTTCGACTATTTTTTTAAAATATTCTTTTAATATAATGTTTGAAGGATGGGTATCAGAATTATAATGTCCTAATTTAATGATGGTTTTTGCCCATACGGAACTGCTCATTAACATAGTAGGGATTAATAGTAATTTAGCGAATTTAGTTAATTTCATATTGAACTCCTTGAGTTAAGTTGTTAATTACAGTACAGCATTTATTTTTAGATAATTATCTGGTTCATTCGATAACTTCCTTATGTATTCAGGAATTTCATCAAATGAAATAGTTTTAGTGACAATATCTTTAGCATCAAATTTTCCAGATGAAATAATATTAAGAGCTTCTTCGAATTCCCCCTTGCTTGTTCTTGAACCATAAATATTTAATTCTTTAAAAGTAATGATGTTTGTTGGTAATAGAGTTTCTTTTTTAGGCCAACCGGTCAAAGCTATTCTTCCTGCAAAAGAAGCATACTTTAATGTGTTTTGAATAGATTCATTGGCACCAGAAGCTTCAATAACTACTTGTGATAAGAGAGAATCAGTAATTTTATTAATTTTTTCTTGAGGTTCTTCTTTTAGCGAATTTATAGTATATGTAATACCAATAGACTTTGCATATTCTAATCTTTTATCTAAGATATCTATTAATATAGGAGTTGCTCCGTATAATTTGCTTATTAAAGCTGCCATCAATCCTATTGCTCCAGCACCTATAATGGTGACAAATTCTCCTTGTTTTACTTTTGTTCTATGGATTGCATGTAAAGCTATTGTAAGAGGTTCTGCTAATGGTAATAAGTTAATAGGGATATTCTCAGGTACTTTTGTTATAAGGTGTGCTGGATGAGAAATTATTTCTTGCATACCTCCATCTATATGTACACCAATAACTTTAAGATTGGAACAACAATTAGTTCTACCTATTGAACAAGGATAGCAACTCCCACAATAAATATAAGGATCTACTATGACACGATCTCCAATTTTTATATTTGATGGCATTCCTATACCTGGTTCTATAATGCGGCCAACAACTTCGTGTCCTAAAATTCTAGGGTATGTAACTAATGGATTGGTTCCTCTATAAGCACCTATATCAGAGCCACAAATACCAACAGATTCAACCTTAATTAAGACTTCATTTTTGTTTTTTATTGGAAATTGTGTATTTTGTATGGATACCTGATTTGGTTTGTCTAATTTTACTGCTTTGATAAATTGTTTCATTATAATTCACCTTAATTTATTTAAGAAAAATAGTTCGACAGTAATTTGTCCAAGTGATACGCTAAATATTAATCTAATATTATTCACATTGGTATGCCAAAATTTTGAATTTGTGATCTAGATCTTATTTTTAATATTTTGGTATTCCAAAATGGAGGTTTTATGTATACCATTATCAATAGAACATATAGTAAAGTTGGAGAGTTACTTAAAAAAGAGATTTCTCAAGGTGTGTATAAAATAGGTGATAAATTACCAACAGAAAGAGAAATTTCCGAAAGGCTTGGTATTAGTCGAACAATAGTTAGAGAAGCTATTGTGATGCTAGAAGTTGAAAAATTAGTAGAAGTTAAGAAAGGTTCGGGGGTTTATGTAATAAATACACCTAGTAATATCAAGGGAGATGATAGGTTTGTATTACCAGATGTGGGACCCTTTGAATTATTACAGGCTAGACAATTAGTGGAAAGTAGTATCGCTGAATTTGCAGCTCATGTGGCAACTAAAAGAGATATTCAAAATCTTAAAGAAATTTTAACAGAAGAAAAGGCAATGTTATCTAAAAATATAGATGACTATACGGCAGATAGAAATTTTCATTTAGCATTGGCTGAAATAACGCAAAACGATGTATTAATAAAGTTTCAAGAACAGTTATGGGAATATCGTTTTAATAGTGCTATGTGGGCGCAATTGCATACTCGTATTTTAGAAAAAAATTATCATCATTTATGGTTGAAAGATCATCATGAAATATTTGTAAGTATTCAAAAAAAGAATGGTCTTCTTGCTAGACAGGCAATGTGGCAGCATTTAGAAAATGTAAAACAGAAATTGTTTGAACTTTCTGATGTAGAGGATCCTAATTTTGATGGATATTTATTTAATGTAGCACCGATGGGTATAAAAACGTAATATTTTAATTTAAAAGGAGTCCTTATGGAACAAACTTGGCGTTGGTACGGACCGAATGACCCGGTATCATTGGCGGATATTAGACAGGCGGGAGCGACCGGTATTGTGACTGCTTTGCATCATATTCCGAATGGTCAAATCTGGAGTATTGATGAAATTAATCAGCGTAAACAGTTAATTGAACAGGCTGGCTTAACTTGGTCTGTGGTGGAAAGTGTGCCGGTACACGAAGAAATTAAAACTCAAACAGGGAATTACAAGCAGTGGATTGAAAATTATAAGCAGACTTTGCGTAATCTGGCACAATGCGGTATTGATACAGTTTGTTACAATTTTATGCCGGTTTTGGATTGGACACGGACTGATTTGGCATACCAATTGCCGGATGGTTCTAAAGCACTTCGTTTCGATCAAATTGCATTTGCAGCGTTTGAATTACATATCTTAAAAAGACCGGGAGCAGAAACGGTTTATACCGAAGAAGAACGTCAAGCGGCAAAAGCCTATTATGACAAGATGTCAAAAGAGGAGATTGAGCAACTTACCCGTAATATTATTGCCGGATTACCGGGGGCAGAAGAGGGGTATACATTAGAGGAATTTCAGGCGCAATTGGATCGCTATAAGGATATTTCTCCAGAAAAATTTCGCACTCATTTGGCTTATTTCTTGCACGAAGTTGTGCCGGTTGCGCAGGAAGTTGGCATTAAAATGGCGATTCATCCGGATGATCCTCCACGTCCGATTTTAGGTTTGCCTCGTATTGTATCAACCATAGAAGATATGCAGTGGTTTGTGGAAACTGAACCTCTTCAAGCGAACGGCTTTACAATGTGTACCGGTTCTTATGGGGTACGTTCTGATAATGATCTTGTTAAAATGACGAAACAATTTGCTGATCGTATTTATTTTGCTCATTTGCGTTCAACTTGTCGTGAAGAGAATCCTTTGAGCTTCCACGAGGCGGCGCATTTAGAGGGCGATGTCGATATGTTTAATGTGGTAAAAGCATTATTAGATGAAGAATATCGCCGCTTGGGTAATGGTGAAAAACGTCTAATTCCGATGCGTCCGGATCACGGTCATCAAATGTTGGATGATCTGAAAAAGAAAACTAATCCAGGTTATTCTGCGATTGGGCGGTTACGTGGTTTAGCAGAATTTAGAGGGTTAGAGTTGGCACTGAAGAAAATTTATTTTCAAAAATAACATTATTTTTTGTTAATATGAAAAAAGACTAATTTGCTAAATGGCAAATTAGTCTTTTACTATCAAGTGGTTATGAATTTTCTTCCATAAAAGCAGCCTTGATTTCTTGATAAAAAGCTTCTTTCATTCTCCTGCTTTCATTCACATCAACACTTCCGCCCATATGCTCGAATACCTCTGCTTTATTGTTTTTTCGCAAACGTATTGAGCGAGCAAGATAGCTGTTGCCGTGAATTTTCCCCATCAATCGGCGTAATTTAATCGTATCACGAAAACTGAATGGCGCGATGAAGTCAATAAACCATAGTCGCTCTCCACTTTGCCAATCTTGGTAGCGTAATGAGTTAGGATCTAAGATATAGCGTTTTTCAGCTTCCGCACTTAACCACGCCCAACTGGCATAACCGATAGGCATTCCTTCCTTATTGACCAGCAGTCTACATTGCTGCTTTTCTATCGCCGGAATAATGTAATGTATCGCTGACTCAATTGGCCAGCGACGATGTAGCGTTGAATGGCTCCATAGCCACATTACTTTTCCTAAAGTTGAGAAGTTATCCATAATAATTAAACAAGATACATAGTGACCAGTTCATTAAATGTTTTGCTCGCATAATCTGTATGCCCCGCACCGGACAACGTAATATAGGTATTGCCGGAAGTAATATTAACATCTCCTCCTTCAACATCATAACCATTGAATCTTAATGTGGTGTCTGAGCTTAAATCGTTGCTGAGCAGTGATAATTGTAGCTTATCTTTACCAACTTCAAAGCCTTTAATATTAGTCTGCGTATTACTATAAATATTAATGTAATGCTGATGTTCGTGATCTAATATAATTTGGTTATCCTTGGCAGTAGCATGAACTTGAAGTTCTTCACCTTTATTAAAATGTAATGTATTTTGAGCTAAATCGGCATTGGAGCTTTCTCCGGATAAAATATACTTAAATTTGCCATCATTAAGATCTAAGTAATATCCATCACCTATTGAGAATGTGCCAAATTGGCTCGCTTTTTCTATAATGGTTTTACCGATAGTATTGCCATCTTTGTTGAAAGATAAGGTAACATTGTCATCGCTATCTTTAGTGAATTGAAGGTTAAGATCTTCTGAATTCTCTAATTTTGCTAAATTATTTTTTGTCAGATCGAAGATATAATTTGTGGCGTTGGTGGATAAGAGATAAATATCTGCTCCCTGTCCGCCATAAAGTTTATTTATGCCACTTCCTCCGGCAAGTACATCATTACCGCTATAGCCTTCTAAAATATCATCGCCATCATTACCGATTAAGATATTATCTTTATGATTTCCAATAAGGTTATCATTTCCTGATGTACCTATAATATTCTCTATATCATAGATATGATCAAAGATGGTTCCTTTATAAAGCTTCTCGGACTGGAGATCAGCAACAACACCGAGTCCTTCATCATTAATCACTAAATGACGAAGATCTAATGTATCAATCCCTTCATCGCCGAAGATAGTGTCGGAACTAAGAGCATCATCTTGAATAATGGTATCATTTCCTTCGCCACCATAAATTAAATCTTTGCCTAAACCGCCATTTAAGGTGTCGTTACCAGTTTCTCCATAAAGTTTATCATCACCAGCACCACCGAAAATAATGTCATCACCCTCTTTACCATAAACAAGATCATTACCATTTTGTGCGAGGAAGTAATCATTACCTTTACTACCATACATAACATCATCATAGTCACTGGCACTGATAACTTCGACGTTGTAAAGCATATCGCTTGCATCATAAGATTTTGTTTCAATATGTAACTCTCTATACTCAACTCGTTCTTGTCGTTTACCGTATTGATGATTTTTCACTTTAATATTTTCAACAGTTACTTCTGCATCAGCAATATGTTTTGTTACAGAATAAGTACCGGCATCTCGCCCATGAACAACAATGCCGTGAATATGTTCATTATTATAACTTACGCTATCGGTGCCATTGCCGCCATTAAATAGAGAATGGCCGTTATCCGCAATATAGGTATCATTTCCATCGCCGGCATTGATATTGAGGTTAATATGCTTCAATAATTTTCCATTTTCGTCATATAAAACAGAGGCATATTTATCATTAGAAATAAAAATATTATTACCTGCACCATCATTAATAGTATGTTCATTTGGACCGTTAATAATAAGATCGGTATAAAAATTATTTTTGCCAACCGCTTTTCTACGAGCTTCTTCAACACCCGGTGCAAACAAAGGACTATTAAATTTTATTAATGAGTTGCCGGGAGCAGTAATTTCTAATACGCCAGTTTTAGCGTCCATACTCAAATATTGAGCGCTGAGAGCTTTATCTATTTCACCGTTACGAATAAGTTGAGCATAATTATTTGCTTTATTCATTTGCTCAACTAATTTGGTAATAGCGGCTAATTCAATAGCACTATTTGAACTGGAAACGCCATCCAGAGTAATAATGTTATCAACATTATATAATTTGTGTAATTGCTTAAATGATTGAATCACTTCTTGGTTAGCATAGAATTTATTTAATGTCGCCTCAGTATTTTGATCAAAGTATTTTTGAATATCACCATACTTTTCAATTTGATCGACATAACGTTTAGCAATATGTTCCAATGCCGGTTGTTTGATCGCCGACATAATACCGCCGATAGCACCTCTGACTACACCTGCAATGGCTGCGATCGGTGCGCCAATTACACTTGCGGTTGCGGCTACGGAGATTGCTGTGGTAGCTAAATTTAATGCAATATCTGTGGCGGCATATGCGGTATTAAGCGCAAATTTCTCATTTAAAAGGCTGGCTAATAATTCATCGCCCTGATAACCATAGGTTTTTGTTTCTGATGCAAGAGAATCAATTTGTTTTACATATTTATGTTCGTCAACTAAGCCTTTTATCTCTAACGGACTTGCTGCCAGAGCGATTCCTGATACAGCAGCACCAATTTGTGGCAACATCGTGGTAGTGCCAATTATTTTGGCAATGGATTGTGCTGTTGTACCAACGCCGGTTGCAATCGTGCTTACCGCTTTCAATCCAATATCAAACCCCACTGCAATTTGATCGGCTTGGGTCATATTAGACCAATTATGAAGTTTAATTGATGAACCTATCAAAGAAGATAAATTAGTTAAAATACCTCCCGCAGAAGAACTTATAGCTTCAGAAACAGCAGTAGAGGCATTAGAAAGGCTTAACACATCGCTGACTAAGCCATTAATATTGCCAATTAATTTAATTGATCCTTCTGCAATAGCCGCTTTCCCGCTACTTGTATTAACATCCGATTGAATTAGGTTTGCGATAGAATGTCCCATATCAATAATGGAGTTGGATAATGATAGGGCTGACCCCACTTTAGGATTGCCGTCTTTGCCTACTGTTTTCACCACATCAGTGATAAAGCCATTTACATCGCTGGTGATGGCAAATGAACTGTCTACAATAATTTTCACGCCTTCTTTTGTGAGTTTATCGGCATTTGCCAATGCAGAAATATTATTTCCAATGCTTAATAGTCTGTCTTGGGATATAGACAAGATTTGATGAGCCGTATTCGCAATATTATGGCTTAATTCGCTTGAGCTACCGGATAAATCCATAATATATGAGACAATCTGGTTAGCGGATTTTGCCAATTCAAATGAGCTATCTGCGATAGAAAGCTTACCTTTATCTGTTGTTGGGTCAATTTGTACAACATAAGTTAAGGTTTTGGCAGTATCTAAAATAGAATTAGATAAACCTTGGATTGGTTTGGTTAACTCTTCTTTTATGCCAATTTGATTTAAGAAATCGGTCATTATGCCATTGGTTTTTGAGATTAAATTGAAAGATTCAATAGCAATCTCTGTTTTGCCCTCCGCTGTTGAAGCATTTGCGGCAGCGAGTTTCATCGCGATACTTTCTACTTGATCTAAATGATTTTTTAAAGATTGATATGCTGCATTACCAACTTTTGTTTCTGAATTGGTTATTGTAGTGATCGATTTTACAATCTCATTAATTTGTCCGATTAAATGTGTAGAAGCAGAGGCAATTTGCTGTTTGCCATCTACTTTATTAGTGTCAGCAGATGCTAATGCAGTTATCGTTTTCGCAGTATCTAATACTAAATCAGTTAAATTGTGAGCGAATGTAGTCTTAGCATTATCTAAGTTAGCCTCTTTCAACACCTCTTCAATTAAATGATTACTTTGTGCAATTAATGTTAATGAGTTTAACGCAATAGCAACTTTTCCATCACTGCTTGAGTTATCGGTATTCGCAAGGTTAATCGCTATTTTCTCAATCGGCGCTAAATGCTTAGCTGTTACATCGTGTACTGCCGTGGAGAGTGCGTTTTGTTTTCCAGATAAGGTTAAGATATTTGAAACAATTTCATTAGCATTATTAACTAATGAAACGGATAAACTGGCGGTATTCGCTGGGTTATCACTAACAATAATATTAGTTACTGATTTTGCTGCATCTAAGACAGAATGAGAAAGACTATTAACGTTATTCAGTAGTGTTGTATCTAATCCGGTATTAGCTGTTGTTAAGGTGTTGGTCGCTAAATCGCTTACTTGACTAATAAAATCAAAAGAGAGTTTTGCAATCTCAGCTTTATCAGAAGCAGAAGACGCGGTAGCTAATTGAGCTGCTACCTCTTTAATTTGAGAAACTGAAGCATCAAATGATTGATGAAAAGCTTTACTTAAAGAAGAATCAACGTTAGCCAACGTTAATACGTTATTGAGGATAATCGTTGCGCTTTGCACCAAATCAACACTAGCTTTAGCAATGTTTTCTGAAGATTTTGCGTCAGCTAATTGAACGATATTTTGAGCTGTCGCAAATAGTGAGTTAAATAATTCTAATGTTTTCGGAGCAATGACATTATTAGGGCTCATTCCTTGCATAATATCTTTCAACATATTACTTGCATCGGATAACAGACTTAATGAATGCGTTGCAATTTCAGCGCTATTATTTTCAGATGAAGCAAGTGCTATTGCTACCGCACTATCTTTCATTTCTGTTAATGTTTTATTTACTGCATTATGAATTATATCAATATGTTGTGTTGAAATAGATGTGCTTTTTAACACAGTAGACACAATATCACTTGCTGTTTTAGAAAGTTCTAATGAACTATTGGCAATCACGACCTTTCCTTGATTGTTATTAGCATCTACTTGTACTACGTTTGTGAGAATTTTGGCTGCATCTAGCGCTGAATTAGTCAAACTATGAACCGATTTACTCACATTAGTACTTAAACTCATATTATCCAAGAATTTATTGATAATATTATTTGCTTGTGCAATCAGCCCGAAAGAAGTAATGGCTATCGCAGTTTTACCTTGAGAAGAATCAAGATCACTATTTGATAATGCAATAGCAAGCTGTTTGATTTGAGATAATTGCCCATCAACTGCACTATGTAAGGCGTTACCAATATCCTCTTTACCGTTAAAAGTTGTAATGGATTGAATAAGATCATTCACATTGCCAATAAGATTTGTTGATGCAACGGCAAGTTGTTCCTTTCCTAACGGTGTTGAATTATTGCCAGTGGCTAACAATGTAATACTTTTTGCTGTATTTAATAATACATCTGTTAATTCACCAACAAACTGGGTTTTTGAGGTGCTTAAATTAGCTTCATTTAGCACTTGAGCGACAATTTTGTTGGTTTGCGATATTAATGTTAAAGAGTTAATGGCAATACTCACTTTTCCTTCTTGAGACAGTACATCAGCATTTGCAAGATTGACAGCACTTTCTTCTATATTCTGTAGATTTTTAGCAGTAACATTATGAATTGCATTTAATAATTCGGTGTCTTTATCCGTCATTACTAGAATATCGGAAATAACATCATTCACATTGGCTATTAATGAAATGCTATTTTTAGCGATTGAGGTTTTATCATTCATATCCATAGTAGCTATATCAGTAACTGTTTTAGCTGTGTTCAAAATAGAATGAGAAAACTGATTAATATCGGCTAAGAGTTGTGATTCGATACCTATATCACCTGAGTTTTTTAAGGCATTACTGATAACATCACTAACTTGAGATAACAGCTCAAAAGAGGCTTTAGCAATTTCAGCTTTATCTTCATTATGTGAATGTGTAGCAATATTGATAGCTGTTTTTTGAATATTTTGTAATGAGTTGTTAATAGAATGATAAACAGCTTCACTAATTGTATTATCTTTATTTGCTAATATGATACTTTTATCAACAATTAATGCCGCTTTTGCCGCTAATTCTGTCGCAGACTTAGTAATTTCGACACCACCTTTTGAATAGGCAATGTTTACAATATCTTTGGCAGCCTCAAAAAGAGAATCCAGCAAATCTAATGACTTATTAGAAATTTCGCTAATTGATGACATTTGATTGGTAATCTTTCTGAGTGTATTTGTAGCATCAGTAAGTAAGTCTAAAGAGTCTTTGAATAACACCGGTTTATTTTTAAAATCTGATGCAGCGATGGATAAAGCATTACTTTTTAAAGAGGATATATCTTCTTTTACTAGATTAAAATCAATGGTCGAAACAGTGTTTTTTAATGAAATCACTTTATCTTTGATTGAATTAAAATCTATTCCAGTAATTTTTTCTTTTAGTGAAAGCACTGTTTCTTTTACAGTTTCGACTCCTGAATCGAACATTAATACCTCCCAAGGTGAAAATAGTAAAAATAAAATGAATTTTACTTAAGTTATTGAAGTTTTGCGGTTAAAGAGATAAAAATTAAATTAGTGAAAAATGAATTTTTATATACTACCTATAAAGGGTGTGAAATAGTAACGTAACTATATCAGTAAATTGATTAATTTTCTACATTATTATATAGAGGGTGGTTTCTGGTCTAACCTCTAATAAGAAGGTAACTTTATGAGGTAGAAAGGTAGAGTGGAAAGCACTATGAATGGGAAAAGGCGTATTTTGGGAAATACGCCTTTATTGCGTGTTTAAATTATTTTTTTAATTCAGGGATTAAACAAGGCTGTAATTTAGTGAGGATTTGTTTTGTGATACGTGAACCTCCGGCGACAATGTTGCCTGATTTGAGGTAGCTATGTCCACCGATAAAATCGGTAACTAAACCGCCAGCTTCACGAACAATTAATTCACCTGCTGCACAATCCCAAGGTTTTAATCCCATTTCAAAGTAGCCGTCAACACGACCTGATGCTACATAACAGAGATCCAATGCTGCTGAGCCAGTACGACGGAAATCGGCACATTCTTTGATTAATGAACTGATCATTTCAAGATGAACAGGGATATAGCGTTTAATTTTGAATGGGAAGCCGGTGGCAATAATTGAGCCGTTTAATTCGGTACGGCTGTCCAAACGTAAGCGGTATTCGTTTAATTTTGCTCCTTCACCACGAACCGCAGTGAATAATTCATTGCGAATTGGATCATATACGACGCCGATTTCAGTGCGTCCTTTGACGAGAACTGCAATTGAAATGGAAAAATGAGGCAAACCTTTTACAAAGTTAGTAGTACCATCCAGCGGATCAATAACCCATTGTACTTCATTATCGCCTTCTAGCGCACCACTTTCTTCTCCAATAATAGTGTGGGTTGGATAAGATTTACGAATAATATCAATAATGGCAGCTTCAGAGGCGCGATCTATATTGGTGACATAATCATTAGCACTTTTTTCTCTGGTTTCGATTTCATCTCGACGCTCAAAACCTTTGGCAACAATGTTGCCTGCCTTTCGTGCAGCACGAATGGCAATATTTAACATTGGATTCATTATTTTCTCCACTGGATTTTAAAGAACGGATTTAAGTTTGATAAATTTCGGCGTGCATTATAGGGAATGTTGGTTTAAATTGCGAGTCATTTTCTTAAGGAAAATATGTTAAAATCCGCCATTATTTTTATCCAATCGTTTCATTATGTCATTAGATCAGATCAAAATTGTATTAGTTGAAACATCTCATCCGGGGAATATCGGCTCTGCGGCGAGAGCAATGAAAACAATGGGATTGTCCCAACTCTATTTAGTTTCACCGAAAGTCCTGCCTAATGAAGAGAGCATTGCTTTGTCCGCCGGTGCGGATGATGTGGTTAAACAGGCACATATTGTTTCTTCTTTTGAAGAGGCCATTGCTGATTGTTCCTTGGTGATTGGCACCAGTGCAAGAGCCAGACACTTGACCACTACTGCCGTAACACCGCGGGATTGCGGAGAGTTGGCGATTGTACGTTCAGCGCACGGAAAAGTGGCAATTGTTTTTGGTCGTGAACGGATCGGTTTAACCAATGAGGAACTGTTGAAATGTCATTACCATCTTAATATTCCAGCAAATCCTGAATATTCTTCATTAAATTTAGCGATGGCGGTGCAATTAGTCAGTTATGAAGTAAGAATGGCGTATTTGCAAAAACAGCAAGGTTATCAATTACGTCATTCACAAGTTGCAGAGATACCGGCAAAAGGCGTGGTAGTAGAGGAGTTAGAATATTTCTTTAATAAAACGGAGCAGGTTTATCAGCAACTTGGTTTTATTCAAAACAGTGCGGTAATGAAAAAATTACGCCGTTTGTATTTGAGAACAGCAATTCAACGTAATGAACTGAATATTCTGCAAGGAATGTTGACAGCAGTAGAAAAAGTGCTAACGGAAAGTCATCGGAAATAACAATAGCTAAAAACGGCGTGATAATACTTGACTGTTTTAGTAGGTTATGTGAGAATTTCCCCTGTTTTAACAAGGTTAGGGAATTTGCGATGAAACTTACTTCAAAAGGGCGTTATGCGGTAACTGCAATTTTAGATATTGCATTAAATGCAGGCAATGGCCCTGTTACTTTAGCGGATATCTCTGAACGTCAAAAAATATCACTTTCTTATTTAGAACAATTATTTGCGAAATTACGTCGCCACGGTTTGGTTAAAAGTACTCGTGGGCCTGGTGGTGGCTATCAATTGGGCTATGCTTGCGAGAATATTTCTATCGGTATGATCATTTCAGCAGTAAATGAAAATGTTCAAGCCACAAAATGTAAGAGCAAAGGAAATTGTCAGGATGGCGTTCAATGTTTAACCCATTCATTATGGCAAAAGTTAAGTGATCGTATCGAAGATTTTTTAAATGAAATTACTGTCGCTGAGTTAGTCAGTTCTCAACAAGAAAAAATGCAACAGCGTTATCGTGCTGAGATCAGCGTACAGCAACATCTCGAAAATGAAAATATAGATAGTTAAGTGGCTGGCTTAACGAATTAAATCGGAGTGAAAATGAAATTACCTATTTATTTAGACTATGCGGCAACTTGCCCTGTAGATGAACGTGTTGCAAAAAAAATGATGGATTATTTAACCATTGACGGAGCATTCGGTAATCCAGCATCTCGTTCGCATAAGTTTGGCTGGCAGGCTGAGGAAGCGGTTGATATCGCTCGTAATCATATTGCAGATTTAATTGGTGCGGATGCTCGTGAGATTGTATTTACTTCCGGCGCAACCGAATCTGATAATTTGGCAATTAAAGGTGCAGCACATTTTTATCAAACCAAAGGCAAACACATTATTACCTCAAAAACTGAGCATAAAGCAGTTTTGGATACCTGTCGCCAGTTAGAACGTGAAGGTTTTGAAGTAACTTATTTATCTCCGAAATCAGATGGTTTAATTGATTTAGATGAACTGAAAGCAGCAATGCGTGATGACACAATTTTAGTATCAATTATGCACGTAAATAATGAAATCGGAGTGATTCAGGATATTGAAAAAATTGGTGAAATTTGTCGAGAACGTAAGATTATTTTTCACGTTGATGCTACACAATCAGTTGGTAAGTTACCGATTGATTTATCAAAATTAAAAGTAGATTTGATGTCTATGTCTGGGCATAAGGTTTATGGACCGAAAGGTATTGGTGCACTATATGTGCGTCGTAAGCCACGTGTGCGTTTAGAGGCGATTATTCACGGTGGTGGTCACGAAAGAGGTATGCGTTCAGGCACATTACCGGTTCACCAAATTGTCGGTATGGGTGAAGCTTATCGTATCTGTAAAGAAGAAATGGCAACTGAAATGCCTCGTTTGACTGCGTTACGTGATCGTTTATACAACGGTTTGAAAGATATTGAAGAAGTTTATGTCAATGGTTCAATGGAACATCGTGTTGGTACAAATTTAAATATGAGTTTTAACTATGTTGAAGGTGAATCTTTAATGATGTCATTGTGTGATATCGCTGTGTCATCTGGTTCAGCTTGTACCTCTGCTAGCTTAGAACCTTCTTATGTATTACGTGCTTTAGGTTTAAATGATGAACTAGCACATAGCTCAATTCGTTTTACTGTTGGGCGTTATACTACAGAAGAAGAAATTGATTACACCATTAATTTAGTGAAAAAAGCAGTAGCTAAATTACGTGAACTTTCGCCACTTTGGGATATGTATAAAGAAGGCGTGGATTTTAGCACTGTTGAATGGTCTGCACATTAATAGGAGAAAATTATGGCATATAGTGAAAAAGTAATCGATCATTATGAAAATCCACGTAATGTCGGATCATTTGATAAAAAAGATCCGGCAGTCGGTAGCGGTATGGTTGGCGCGCCGGCGTGTGGTGATGTGATGCAGTTACAAATTAAAGTGAATGATAACGGCATTATCGAAGATGCTAAATTCAAAACTTACGGTTGTGGTTCTGCGATCGCTTCCAGCTCATTAATCACCGAATGGGTAAAAGGTAAATCATTGGATGAAGCGCAAGCAATTAAAAATAGTGATATTGCCGCCGAACTTGAATTACCGCCGGTAAAAGTACATTGCTCAATTCTTGCAGAAGATGCGATTAAAGCAGCAATTGCTGATTATAAAGCAAAAAATAGTAAATAAAATGTAGGTGCTATCGTTAGATAGCACTTTGCTCATTTGGGAGATTACGATGGGAATTTCATTAACCGAAAGCGCAGCACAACGTGTAAAAGATTTTTTAGTTAATCGAGGTAAAGGAATTGGGTTGCGTTTAGGTATCAAAACGTCTGGTTGTTCTGGTTTGGCCTATGTTTTAGAGTTTGTTGATACGTTGAATGATGATGATCAGGTTTTTGAAGATCACGGCGTAAAAATTATTGTCGATAATAAAAGTTTGGTCTATTTGGATGGAACACAACTTGATTTTGTGAAAGAAGGGTTAAATGAGGGCTTTAAATTCACTAATCCTAATGTCAAAGAGCAGTGCGGTTGTGGTGAAAGTTTTCACGTGTAAGTATTGATAGAATTCTAAGTTATTAAAATATGATGTTTAATCCATTTGAACTATTTTCATTGCCGGTAAGTTTTCAGGTTGATCTGACACAACTATCTCAACAATATTTGCAATTGCAAAAACAACTACATCCAGATAATTTTTCAACTGCAAGTGAACAAGAACAACGTTTAGCACTTCAGAAGTCAACACAAGTGAATGATGCTTATCAGATTTTAAAAGATCCTATTTTACGAGCAGAAGCAATTCTGGCATTAGCTTTAGATAAGTCGGTGGATAGTGAGAATACTACCCACGATCTTGAGTTTTTAATGCAACAAATGGAATTACGTGAACAACTTGAACAAGCACAACAAGAGCATAATCAGGAGTTGTTGGAACAACTTAATTCACAAGTGGAGCAAAGTTATCAAGAAAATATCGAGGTTTTATCGGACAGTATTGAACAACAGGATTGGAATAGTACTAAACAGACTATCGATAGATTAAAGTTTATCCGAAAATTACAACAAGAAATTGAACGTTTAGAAGAAAAATTTTTTGATTTTTAACAGTGGGAAACAAGGTAAATGGCATTATTACAAATTGCAGAACCAGGACAAAGTGCTGCACCTCATCAGGCTCGTTTAGCCGTTGGTATTGATCTTGGTACAACCAATTCATTAGTAGCGACTGTGCGTAGCGGTAAAGCTGATATTTTATTAGATGAGCAAGATCGAGCATTAATTCCCTCCGTTGTTTATTATGGAGCGAAAGAACCGATAGTCGGTTATGAAGCCAAAGCAAATGCAGGACAAGATCCACACAATACGATTATTTCCGTCAAACGTTTAATTGGTCGCAGTTTAGCGGATGTACAGAGCCGTTACCCGAATTTACCTTATCGTTTTCAAGCGAGTGAAAACGGCTTGCCAATGATCGTTACTCAAAAGGGAGCTATTAGCCCAATTGAAGTATCAGCCGATATTTTACGTCGCTTGAGTTCATTGGCTGAAAAACGTTTAGCAGGTGAATTAGTCGGTTGTGTCATCACTGTGCCAGCCTATTTTGATGATGCTCAGCGTCAGGGAACGAAAGATGCGGCGCGTTTAGCTGGTTTAAATGTACTTCGTTTATTAAATGAGCCGACAGCCGCAGCAATTGCTTATGGTTTAGATAGTGGACAGGAAGGCATTATTGCGGTTTATGATCTTGGGGGTGGAACTTTTGATATATCTATTCTTCGTCTAAGTAGAGGTGTTTTTGAAGTTCTAGCAACCGGTGGTGATACTGCGCTAGGCGGTGATGATTTTGATCATCTGTTAGCGGATTATTTAGCACAACAGACTAAATTTGTGGCGTCAACCGATCAAGAAAAACGCCGTTTATTAGAGCTTGCTACTCAAGTAAAAATCGAATTAACCCAAGCGGAACAAGTTGAAGTTAATCTAAATAATCATTCCATAATAGTGGAAAGAGCAACATTTAATAGCCTTATCCAACCATTAGTAAAACGTACTTTATTAGCGTGTCGTCGTGCATTGAAGGATGCTGGAGTTTCTGTTAATGAAGTGATTGAAACGGTAATGGTGGGTGGTTCAACTCGTGTACCGTTTGTTCGTGAACAGGTTGCCGAATTTTTTGGAAAAGCACCTCTAACTTCTATTGATCCGGATAAAGTAGTGGCATTGGGTGCAGCTATTCAAGCGGATATTCTAGTCGGTAATAAGCCAGATAGTGAAATGTTGTTGCTGGATGTAATTCCTTTATCGCTCGGGATTGAAACAATGGGAGGATTGGTGGAGAAAATTATTCCACGCAATACTACAATCCCAGTTGCTAGGGCTCAGGAATTTACCACATTTAAAGATGGACAAACCGCAATGTCGGTGCACGTTGTGCAAGGTGAACGTGAACTGGTACAGGATTGCCGTTCTTTAGCCAGATTCAGTTTAAAAGGTATCCCACCGATGGTTGCAGGTGCAGCACACGTACGGGTCACTTATCAAGTGGATGCCGACGGTTTGCTGAGTGTAACGGCGATGGAAAAATCTACCGGCGTTCACTCTTCAATTCAAGTGAAGCCGTCTTATGGTTTAACTGATGAAGAAATTACACAAATGATTAAGTCTTCGCACGAAAACGCTAAAGCGGATATGCAAGCGCGTGAATTGGCAGAGCAGCGTGTTGAGGCGGCACGTGTATTAGAAAATGTGTATAGTGCTTTGGCGGAAGATGCATCATTATTAGATGAGCAGGAGTTGGCGGAGGTCAGGATAGCTATAGAAAATTTGGAACAGTTGCAACAGCAGGATGATAGTCAAAAAATTGCGGAAGGTATCAAGCAATTGGATCGAGCTACTCGAAATTTTGCAGCTAAAAGAATGGATAATTCTATTAAACAAGCGTTGGCCGGTCATTCGGTTGAACAATTTACTGAATAAAATAATAAATAAAAGGAAAACAGTATGCCAAAAATTGTATTTTTACCTAATGAAGAACATTGTCCAGAAGGAATGGTTATCAATGCTGAAACTGGTGAAAGCATTTTAGATGCCGCATTGCGTTCTGGAATAGAGATTGAACACGCTTGTGAGAAATCGTGTGCCTGTACAACTTGCCACGTGATTGTGCGTGAGGGTTTTGATTCATTGAATGAAAGTTCAGATTTGGAAGATGATATGTTAGATAAGGCGTGGGGGTTAGAAATGGATAGCCGCTTAAGTTGCCAGGCAATTGTCGGTGATGAGGATTTAGTGGTTGAAATTCCTCGTTATACAATTAACCACGCAAAAGAGGAGCATTAAAATGAAATGGCAGGATTCACAACAAATTGCAGAAGCACTGTATGATCGTTTTCCTGACCTTGATCCGAGAACAGTTCGTTTCACAGATTTGCATCGTTGGATCTGTGAGCTGGAAGAGTTTAATGATGATCCGAAGAAATCAAATGAAAAAATCCTCGAAGCGATTTTTTTATGTTGGTTAGATGAATTTGAGTAGTTTGTTCTGACACAAACTGGAAAGTGTTTGGCATAGTAGAAAATATTATCTACTATGCCGATATTTTTGCGATTAATCTTCTATCACAGGGCGTTTTTCTCCCGCTTCTTCCATTAATTCACACAACCGCTCTCGTAAGTCTGCTTTAATTTCCGTATAAACAGGATCAGCGACAACATTAGTAAGTTCAAATGGATCTTTATCTAAATCATAAAGAAAATCATCGCGATAGTAATCGCTGCTAGCTTGTTCGCCGCCTTGCACATTAGGAGCATAGACGCTGTAGAGATATTTATCGGTGCGGATACAACGTCCGATGCGGCTTTCACTAATCTGAGCGAAAATTTCATTTGGGCGCTGTGGATCAGTATGTTCTACAACATCGTGTAAGTTTTCACCAATCATTTTATCGCCGACATTAATTCCAGCCATTGCAAGGAATGTTTTTGGCAGGCTTGCGGTGCTGACCAAATCTTTTATGCGCAAACCGCCGCGATAGCCGGGGCCGGCAATGATAAGCGGAACGTGTAATGCAGAAGAATGACAAGTACGCTTGTAATCATCATAACCGTTAAGATGTTCATCTTTATTACGCGTCATAAAATGCGAGCCGTGATCAGAGGCATAAATAATGATGGTGTTATCGAACAGATCTTTTTCTTTCAGTTTGTCAATGACGCGTCCTAAATTATCATCAAGGCTACGGCAGCAACCTAAATAATCAGGATACATTTCATCTGCATTGCCTTTTAGCACTTTGAGATCGTGTGGTAATTGATATTGGCTAAAACGCGTTTTCGATCCTTCAGGGCCTTCATAGGTTTGACGATCGTTTTGATGATGCGGTTCGATATGGGAAATCGTCATAAAGAAAGGTTTATCACCATTATATTGATCTAAATATTCCAAGGCAAAATCAGTAATACAATCAACACGATAGCCTTTGAATTCACATTTATTCATATTTTCGTCAAAAACAAAGCCATCATAGCCGTGAGAAGTAAATTCTAACACGTCCGCTGCTCGCCAAAAGCCTTTATAGCCACCACGGCGTTCAGGAGGAATGGCAGTGATAGTGTAATCTACTGTTGGAGCTTGCTCCAATTCGCCATCACTCGCTAAATGCCATTTGCCGATATAGGCGGTGTCGTAGCCGTTTTCAGTAAAGTAATCGGCTAAAGTTTTGGTATTTTTCGGCAGCGCAATATTATTGCGGAAACAACCTGTTTGGGTTGGATAAAGCCCTGTTTGGAAAATTGCACGGCACGGGCCGCAAACTGGTTGTGGGGAATAGGCTTCTTCAAACAGTACCCCTTGTTTAGCGAGTTCATCAAGGTGTGGGGTAACATCAAGCGGCTGACCATAAGCGCCTATGGTGTCCCAGCGTTGTTGATCAGAAAAGAAAAAGAGAATATTTGGACGGGTCATTTTACAAGCTCCTTGACCACTTTATAAGTGCGGTCGGTTTGTTTAGATTTTTTATAGTTAGTGTAAATAATCATTACTAATGCCAAAATGAGCAGAATAAGGAAAGCAAGGGCATAAGGACGAGTAACGAAAATATCCCAGTTACCGTCTGAAATCATCAGTGAACGGCGGAAATTCTTTTCTGTTAATGCCCCAAGCACTAAGCCGAGTAATACTGGAATGGCGGAAAATCCGAGTTTACTAATCACATAAGAGATGATGCCGAAAGCAATGATAGTACCTACATCAAACATTGAATTTTTGATGGAATAAGCACCAGCAAAGCAGAAAACCGCAATAATTGGCACAAGGATCACACTTGGAATTTTCACCACTTTGGCAAAAACACGGGTGAGATATTTGCCTTGGATAAGCATAAATAAATTCACAAAAATGAGCCCAATCATAATGGCATAGACTGTGCTGCCGTGATTTTGGAATAAATTAGGCCCAGGTGTTAAGCCATTAATCATTAAAGCACCAAGCATAATTGCCACGGCACCATCACCGGGAATACCTAGGGTTAAAAGTGGGATCAAGGTTGCCCCTGTCACCGCATTATTGGCTGATTCTGCTGCAGCAATACCTTCAATAGAACCTTTACCAAATAATTGTGGTTTTTTAGAGATTTTCTTTGCCACATCATAACTTAAGAAAGATGCCATTGACGCCCCTGTACCCGGGATAATCCCAATAATTGAGCCGATAATAGAAGAAAGTGTGAGTGGCTTACTAATGCTTTTCCATTCTTCACGGCTCATTTTTTCATTTTCAAAGGTAATTTTTTGCTCGGAATCTGACCGCACTTTTTCTTTTAAGAATAAAGCGCTTTTATTGATGATTTCCACCAAAGCAAACAAGCCAATAAGAACAATGACTAAATCGAAACCGCCATAGAGATACACATTATCAAAGGTGAAACGCATTGTGCCACCGCTGATTTGATCTTGTCCTACCGTTGCGATGAATAATCCTAAACAACCAGAAATAATACCTTTAAGCAAGCTATCACCACTGACGCCCGCAATAATTGTTAAGCCAAAGGCGCAAATAAGGAAATATTCAGGCGATCCCATTTTCATTGCCACCTTGGCAACTTCTGGCGCAAGGAAAAGTAGCACTAAGGCGCTAAATGTTCCCCCAATGAAAGAGGCATAAAGGGCAATATTCAAGGCTTTTTGCGAATGTCCTTGCACGGAAAGCGGATTACCATCCATCATTGTTGCCGTTGCGTGAGGCGTTCCGGGGGTACGGATTAAAATGGCTGAGATTGAGCCACCGTAGCTGCCTGCACAATAAATGCCAAGCAGAAACATAAAAGAATCGATAGCGCCTAAGTTATAAGTAAGAGGCAGAAGTAGCACAAGACAAAGCATTACAGTTAGTCCCGGCACAGCACCAAAAATAATCCCAAGGAACAGCCCGAGGTTCATATAAAAGAAGCTACTCCAAGAAAAGAAAGCTTCAAAGCCATTGACAAAATGTTCTAACATCAATGCCTCCTTAAGGCAGAGAAACCCCTAACACATATTCAAAAACCAAGCTAATCGCTAAAATTGTTAGCACAACAATGAGATAATAAAGCCATTTTCGACAATGACTTAAATAGAGGAAAATTAACGCGAAAATCAGTGATGCGCCTAAGAATGGTAATACATAGAGCAGTCCCCAATATAAAATCAGCAAACCAATGATTAAGAGTGAACGACTTTCTTCTTGTAGATCTAAGAGCATTACTTTGACAGATTTTTGGCGCACCATTCGCCATATTTCACGGACTAATAAAATCAGACTAGCAATCCACATTAGCCCAACAATCATTTTAGGGAAGGTTTGTGAATTAATAGCTTCTGCATTTTTACTTAATTCAATTTGAGAAGGGATAAGCCACCATAAGACGGTGGAAACACCTAAAAATAACACCGCACCAACAAATTCTTTATAAATTTTCATTTTCATTGCTTACCCCTTATTTGTGTTTATTTCACCAACTCAGCGTATTTTTTCGCTTTCACCATAGTGGAATCAATATAGCTTTTCACCCATTGACTATCTTGAATATCAATGTTCACGCCAATATTTTTTGCCACTTGTTGGAATTTCGGCTCCTGCATAATATTTTTTAGGGCGTTGTAGGCTTTTTCCACATTGGCAGGATCGGTACCGGCACGCATAAATACCGCACAGATATTGGTCATCCAAGTATCGTGCCCAAATTGGGTCACACTCGGCAAATCATACACATCATCTTTCAGCGGTTTATTATCGAAAGCAATGACCGGAATAATATTACCCGCTTTAGCAAATTCTTTCGCAAGAGAGGCGTGGGTAACCGCAAAATCAATTTCGCCAGAAACAACAGCTGCAAGGGCTTGGTTTGCGCCTTCATAAGGGATAATTTTGAATTTGCCACCCATTTCATCAATTAACGCCGCAGATTGTAATGCTTCTGAAGAATTGACACCATTTGCCCCAATTTTGATTTCCTTGCCTTCTTTAATGGCTTGGGCTAAATCTTGATAGCTTTTCACGCCAGTTCTCGGATTAGTCAGCAAGATGAAGGTAGAAGAATACACGTTAATAACAGGAACAAAATCTTCAAATTTGTAAGCTACTTTCATTGTCAATGGCGCAATGGCGAAGCTACCTTCACCACCAAAAATCATTTTCGTGGAATTTGGTTTTTCTTTGAGATATTCCGTCAGTGCCACCGCACCGCCAGACCCTAAAATATTATCCGCTAATAAAGGCTGACCAAATTGAGCCTTACCAAATTCAGACATCGCACGATTGACTTGATCCGCTAAACCGCCCACCGCCCAAGGGGTGATAATAGTCACAGGGCCTGAAGGCCATTCTTGCTGTGCTTTTTTATCTTCTTTACAGCCTGTTAATAGAGACAGACCAAGCACACCAGCTAAACTCACAGCTAATAGTTTTTTCAATGATTTCATCGTTTCCTCCTAGAAATGAACAAGATGAGTTGAAACTTAAGATTAGCTTAATTAAGAACAATACGCCTTGTTATGATGATTGTCATAAAAACAGAATGATCGGGATCACAAAATTGACAATTTTGTTAAAAATATTTAATGGAGCGATGAAATGCTGTGGGGCTTAGTTCCTTTAAACTACAGCGATGCTTAAATATATTTAATCATATACTTGGCTTATTTCTATGAGCATTTAATTACGGTTTTGTAACAAATAATTTATATGTATGGCAGGCACTTTCGGTGACTTACCGCTAAATACTTTCCCCAATATGAATATGATAGCCTAAATCAATAATACTACTTTGTTGTGGAATACCATTAATGCGATTAAGTAACTCTTCTGCTGCACGTTTACCTATTTCCAGACGAGGGGTGATAACGGTAGCCAGTTGAGGTGTCATTGATTGACCAACATCGTGTCCGTGGAAACCGGCAATACCAATCTGTTCCGGTACTTTAATTCCTAAACGTTGGCACTCAAATAATGCACCAACAGCAAGGTCATCATTAGTACAGATAATGCCGTCAATCTGAGGATACTGTTTTAATGCTTGGTGAAGCAGTTCTGCTCCTAATGAGAATGATGATGGCTGCTCAGTGATTAAGCTATGAGGCACTAAATTGTGTTTTTTCATTGCTATTTCATAGCCTTGCATTTTGAGATGGGTTCGTTTGTCCATTCGTGCAGTAAAATAGACAATATGCTGATGCCCACGTTGAATCATTGTTTCTACCATTGCTTGGGAAGCAACGTTATTATCAAAACCAATAACTTGTTGAATACCTAACTGATGGCTATCCATAATCTCAATTACTGGAATATTAGCTACTTCAATCATTTTTAAGGTTTTTTCGGAGTGGTGATTTTCTGAAAGGATTAATCCATCAACATTATAAGAAAGTAGTGATTCTACACGCTGTTCTTCTTTTCCCAGACTATATCCATAGTGAGCAAGCATTGTTTGATAACCGGCTTTATCGGTGATAGTTTCAATTCCTTTAATTACATCAGCAAAAACTTGGTTGGTTAATGAAGGAACTAAAACACCAATAGCCCGACTTTTAGCATTAGAGAGCATACTTGGTGCCCGATTCGGAATATAGCCGAATTGTTCTATCGCCGCCGCAATTTTTTTGCGAGTTTCTTCAGCAACGGAATCTGGATTGCGTAAATAACGACTGATAGTCATTTTAGTTAGACCTAAATGATCGGCTATATGTTGTAATGTCGGGCGTTTATGCGAAGTATTCATCAATAACTCTTTAATGGTTAAGATTTCACTGCTCACAGTGGTAGATTTCTCTTAATTTGGCAAGGTGTTTTTTCCAAATTAAGCTCAATTCATTGAGTAACATATTGCGTATTATATGTCGTTCTGTGAATTGGAACATTATGAAAATAAAGATAAAAAACTCCCGTTATTTTAGGGAAAATAACAGGAGGATAACAACAAAAATTAACGAGTACTGGTGCTGGTTGTAGTACGATTCGCTCTTCTGCGATCTATTTCTGTTAAGAAACGTTTACGAATGCGGATAGAACTTGGTGTAACTTCAACCAACTCATCATCGTCAATAAACTCTAGAGCCTGTTCAAGCGTGAATTTTACTGGCGGAACTAATACTATGGCATCATCTTTACCGGCTGCACGCATATTGGTTAATTTTTTCCCCTGCAAACAGTTAACAGTAAGGTCATTTGAACGGCTATGAATTCCGATAATCTGACCTTCATAGACTTCAGCACCGTGTTCAATCATCAATTTTCCACGCTCCTGCAAGCCGAATAGAGCGTAAGCTAATGCTTTACCGGTGGCATTAGAAATCAATACGCCATTTTGACGCTGACCAATATCACCAGGTTTAACATCATCATAGTGGCTGAAACTTGAGTAAAGTAACCCTGTTCCGGAAGTCATTGTCATAAATTCATTACGAAAACCGATCAAACCTCGGCTTGGAATAATATATTCTAGACGGGTACGACCTTTACCATCTGGTACCATATCACGCACTTCACCTTTACGAATCCCTAACGCCTCCATTACGGCACCTTGATGCTGATCTTCAATATCAATAGTAACTTGCTCAAATGGCTCCTGTTTACGACCATCAATTTCACGGAAAATTACTTTTGGACGAGAAACAGCTAGTTCGTAACCTTCACGGCGCATATTTTCGATTAAAACGGAAAGATGCAACTCACCACGACCGGACACTTTGAAAGCATCAGGATCTTCAGTTTCTTCAACGCGTAATGCTACGTTATGTACTAACTCTTTGTTCAAACGTTCTAAGATTTGACGAGAGGTAACATATTTACCTTCACGCCCACAGAATGGAGATGTATTTACACAGAAAAACATTGTTACGGTTGGTTCATCAACGGTTAATGCCGGCAATGCCTCCACATTATTGATATCACAAATGGTATCAGAAATGTTTAATTCGCCTAAACCTGTCAATGCAATAATATCGCCAGCATTAGCGACATCTTCTTCGTAACGTTGTAAACCTAAGTGACCTAGCACTTGACCAACACGAGCATTACGAGTTTTACCTTCACTATCAATAATAGTAACGGCTTGGTTCGGTTTAATTGAACCTCGTTTGATACGACCAATACCGATAACGCCGACGTAATTGTTATAGTCCAATTGAGAAATTTGCATTTGGAATGGTTGATCCAAATGTACTTCTGGTGGTGCTACATATTTTACAATCGCTTCAAACAGAGGTGTCATATCATCCGCTAATTGGTCGTGATCTAAACCGGCAACGCCGTTCAATGCAGAGGCATAAATAATCGGGAAATCGAGCTGTTCATCAGTTGCACCTAAATTGACAAAAAGATCGAACACTTGATCAACAACCCAATCTGGTCTTGCGCCTGGACGATCCACTTTATTAATCACCACAATCGGTTTTAATCCGTGCGCAAAGGCTTTTTGGGTAACGAAACGAGTTTGCGGCATCGGACCGTCAAATGCATCAACTAATAATAAAACGCTATCAACCATAGAGAGAACACGTTCTACTTCACCTCCGAAGTCGGCATGTCCTGGAGTATCTACAATATTAATGCGGTAATCATTCCAATTAATGGCGGTATTTTTGGCAAGAATAGTGATACCACGCTCTTTTTCTAACGCATTAGAGTCCATAACTCGTTCATCTGTTTCACCGGAACGAGATGATTCCAGTGTGCCTGATTGTTGTAATAGTTTATCAACGAGTGTAGTCTTTCCGTGGTCTACGTGAGCGATAATCGCAATATTACGCAATTTACTAATATCTAAATCGTTTTTCATGTAAAAATTATCTTGTAGTATTTTGAAATAGTTTGGCTATACTGAATATACTTGTTGCCTTTGAAGCCTTGTCATTTCAGTATAGCGAGTGAAAAGGTGGCAAATTATACAGCGTTTTAATGAAGACGGCTATTAAATAATGTAGTGTTACAATTTTTTGATTTAGATATTTTTTTATTAAAAATGAAAAAAATTGTTTTATTTTTAATAAAAATAGGATATTGTTTATCTGAATCTAAAAAACCAACATTATATTTATAAATTAACTAGTCAAATACGAGAGGATTGATTATGGCAAACACTCAAGCAATTGCAAAAGTCTTTGAACTTATTGAAGAACACGGAATTCGTTTTGTTGATCTTCGTTTTACAGATATCAAAGGGAAGGAACAACACGTTTCTGTGCCGGTCAGTGCTGTTGATGAAGATTTTTTTGAAGATGGAAAAATGTTTGATGGATCTTCTATTGCCGGTTGGAAAACTATCAATAAATCCGATATGGTATTGATGCCGATTCCAGAAAGTGCATTAGTCGACCCTTTCTTTAGCGTTCCGACACTCTCTATTCGTTGTGATGTTTATGAACCAACTACAATGCAAGGTTACGATCGCGATCCGCGTTCAATTGCAATTCGAGCAGAAGAATACCTTAAAGCATCTGGTATTGCAGATACTGTATTAGTTGGACCGGAACCTGAATTTTTTATCTTTGATGATGTACGTTTCAAAACAGGAATGTCAGGTTCTTTCTATGAAATTGATGATATCGAAGCGAGCTGGAATAGCGACAAAGAGTATGAAGGTGGAAACAAAGGTCATCGTCCGGCAACTAAAGGCGGTTATTTCCCTGTTCCACCGGTTGATTCTTCACAAGATTTACGTTCTGAAATGTGCTTAGTAATGGAAGATATGGGCTTAGTGATTGAAGCTCATCACCACGAAGTAGCAACAGCCGGACAAAACGAAATTGCTTGTCGTTTTAATACGTTAACTTTAAAAGCGGATGAAACACAAATTTATAAATATGTTGTTCATAATGTTGCGTTTGAACACGGTAAAACCGCTTGTTTTATGCCAAAACCACTTTTTGGCGATAACGGTTCAGGTATGCACTGCCATATCTCTTTAGGTAAAGATGGTGTGAATTTATTCTCCGGTGATAAATATGCTGGATTATCTGAACTTTCTCTCTTCTTTATTGGGGGTGTAATTAAACACGCTAAAGCATTGAATGCGTTTACCAACCCGACAACCAACTCTTATAAACGTTTGGTACCTGGCTATGAAGCACCAGTATTGTTGGCTTATTCAGCAAGTAACCGTTCTGCATCAATTAGGATTCCTACAGTATCAAGTCCTAAAGCGCGTCGTATTGAAGTTCGTTTCCCAGATCCAGGTGCAAACCCATATTTGGCATTTTCTGCAATTTTAATGGCAGGTTTAGATGGTATTATCAATAAGATCCATCCAGGGGATGCAATGGATAAAAACTTATACGACTTACCGCCTGAAGAGTTAAAAGAGATCCCGACTGTAGCAGGTTCTTTAGATGAAGCGCTTGCTTCATTGGCAGCAGATCACGAATTCTTAACTCGTGGTGGCGTATTCAGCAGCGACTTTATTGAAGCCTATATCGAATTGAAAAATAAAGAAGTTGATCGTATTCGTTTATTGCCACATCCGGCAGAATTTGAATTATATTATTCACTCTAATTGTTGCTAAAAATGAGCTAAGTCCAGCCCCGAGAATACGCAGTTTTCGGGGCTTGTTTTTTTAGATAAAAGCTGTCTAATCCTTGATAAAACAGCTGATTTGTATTAAAACTAACTAAAGTTACCAAACACAACTGAGGAGCAAATAATGAGACTTTATACTTATGAACATTGTCCATATTGTGTACGTGCCAGAATGATTTTCGGTTTAAAAAATATCCCGGTTGATGTCATTGTGTTGGCAAATCATCACGAAGACACCCCGATGCAACTAGTGGGGCGTAAAGTTGTGCCAATCCTTGCTGACAGTGATGGAATGGTAATGCCGGAAAGTTTGGATATCGTCCGTTATGTTGATAAAAAATATGGCGAGCCTTGCTTAAAAGAAAATGTTCGTGAGGAAGTGAGTCAATGGCTGCAAAAAGTAGGCAGTTATTACAATCATTTAGTGATTCCTCGATTTACACAAATCGGCTTAAAAGAGTTTGCAATGCCGGAATCAGTGGAATATTTCACTATGAAAAAAAGTAAAATGATTGGTAATTTTGCTGAAAATTTAGCACAAACCCCACAATATTTAGCAAAAATTAATCAAGATCTTAAAGAGTTGAACGATTTGATCGTCAGCCCGAAAGCGAGCTCCGGAGAGTTGTCAATCGAAGATATCGTGTTATTCCCGGTTTTGCGTAATTTAACAATTGTGAAAGGAATCGAATTTCCGAATAAAGTTGCCGCCTATGTGAAAAAAATGTCATTGATGTCGGGCGTAGAGCTTTATACGGAGAGAGCGGTTTGATAAATTTTTTATCAAAAAACCTATTGCATTTTTGTAGATGATCCAGTAGTGTAAATAACAGTTTTGACATTAAGGATACAACAAATGAAATTTTCTCGAATTGCTCATCATCACCATCATCAACCTGATTAATCTTTCAGGCGATGGTGCGTGGAAGATTAATAATCTTCCGAGCATTCGATATGAATCACAATCCTCTCGGAAGATAATTTCGAGAGGATTTTTTATTTTCAGTTATAGGAAAAAATTATGAGCATTACACAACTTTCTCGTAAAAATATTCAGGCATTAACCCCTTATCAATCTGCACGTCGGTTGGGGGGAAAAGGAGATATTTGGCTAAATGCCAATGAATACCCAATCTCACCGGATTTCTCATTAAGCGTTCAAAATTTTAATCGTTATCCTGAAGCACAACCACAGGCAGTGATCCAGTCTTATGCAAATTATGCTGGTGTGATTATGAACAATGTGTTAGTGAGTCGTGGTGGAGACGAAAGTATTGAATTAATTATCAGAGCTTTTTGTGAGCCGAGTCAGGATGCTATTTTGTATTGTCCTCCAACATATGGGATGTATTCAGTTAGTGCAGAAACTTGCGGAATTGCTTGCAAAAAAGTGCCATTGACTAAAGACTTTCAACTAAATTTAGCTGAAATTGAGTGTCAATTGGATAATGTGAAAGTTGTGTTTGTTTGCAGTCCGAATAATCCTACTGGGAATTTATTAAAACGTGAGGATTTAATTTCTTTGCTAGAGATGACAAAAAATCGTGTAATTGTGGTGGTTGATGAAGCTTATATCGAATTTTGTCCAGATGCAACAATGGTTTCTGAGTTAAAAAATTATCCACACCTAGCTATTATCCGTACTTTGTCGAAGGCTTTTGCTTTAGCTGGCTTGCGTTGTGGTTTTACTCTTGCTAATGAAGAGTTAATAGGTGTATTGCAAAAAGTTATCGCTCCTTATCCATTGCCTAGTCCGGTCGTTGATATTGCAGCCCAAGCACTTTCTACACAAGGAGTGGCATTAATGCGGCAACGTGTTAATGAGGTGTTGAATAATCGTGTTAAATTAAGTGAAGCGTTGGTTCAATTCCCAATTATTGATACTGTTTATCCAAGTGAATCTAATTATATTCTGTTTAAAGCACAAGACGGACAAAAATTATTTCAATATTTATGGGATAACGGCATTATTTTGCGTAATCAAAATAGTCAATTATTTTTAGAAAATTGTATTCGTATTACTGTCGGTACGGCAACAGAAAACAGCCGTACATTAGAAGCCATTAATCAATTTGTACAGCAAGGAAAATAATATGAAAAAACAACAATCTATCTTATTTATCGACCGTGATGGCACATTAATTGACGAACCGAAAACCGATTTTCAAATTGATAGTTTAGAGAAATTAAAATTTGAAAAAAATGTGATTCCCGCGTTGTTGAAACTGCAAAAGAAATATCGCTTTGTAATGGTTTCTAACCAAGATGGGCTTGGAACGGCTTCATTTCCGCAGGAGGATTTTGACAAACCGCATAATGCGATGTTGGAAGTTTTTCGCTCACAAGGCATTGAATTTGATGACATTTTAATTTGCCCGCATAAGCCTGAAGACAACTGCCAATGCCGTAAGCCAAAAACTAAATTGCTGAAAAAATATATTGAAAAACAGCTTTTTGATCCTGCCACCAGCTTTGTAATTGGCGATCGTGCCACTGATGTACAATTAGCTGAAAATCTGGGTATTCAAGCCCTGCAATATCACCCAGAAAAGTTGAATTGGGATTTGATCGCAGAAAAATTATTGACTGAACCCGTTACCAATATTGGCGAACGCACGCCACGTTATGCCGAAGTGGAACGCAACACCAAAGAAACAGACATCAAAGTGCAAGTGTGGTTAGACGAAACGGGCGTAAACCACATTCACACGGGCGTGGGCTTTTTCGATCATATGCTTGATCAAATTGCCACCCACGGCGGTTTTAGAATGAACATCAGCTGTAAAGGGGATTTGCATATTGACGAACACCACACGGTGGAAGACACCGCTCTTGCACTCGGCACAGCATTAAAACAAGCTATCGGTGATAAACGTGGTATCGCCCGCTTTGGCTTTGTGTTGCCAATGGACAAATGCAAAGCGGAATGTGCGTTGGATCTTTCTGGTCGCCCTTACTTTAAATTTAAAGCGAAATTCAAACGGGAAAAAGTAGGCGATTTCAGCACGGAAATGACCGAACATTTCTTCCAATCCCTTGCCTTTACAATGCTTGCCACCTTGCATTTAAAAGCCAGTGGCGACAACGATCACCACAAAATCGAAAGCCTGTTTAAAGTGTTCGGACGCACCTTAAGACAAGCCATTCGTATTGAAGGCAATGAAATGCCGAGTAGTAAGGGTGTGTTGTAATCACAGTATTTAAAAGTGCGGTGTGATTTTTGAATGTTTTTAATACATCGAAATCAAATTTAACAAGGAAGATAAAATGCTAACTGATACTCATATCATCACCGACATCAAACAAATCATCGCCCAATCCCGTGAAAATGCGGTAAGAGCGGTGGATTTTCAGCGTGTGCTGATGTATTGGCACATTGGCAAGCGTATTTTTGAAGAAGAACAGCAAGGGCAAGAGAGGGCGGATTATGGGGCTTATTTAATCAAATATCTTGCTCAGCAACTTGAACCTGAATTTGGCAGTAGCTTTTCTCATCGAAATCTGAATTGGTATCGCCAATTTTATCGCACGTTTCCAATTGTGAACGCACTGCGTTCACAATTAAACTGGACGCAATATCGCTTGCTTTTACGCCTCAACGATCCTGATAAACGCGAGTTTTATATTGGTGAAAGTATCAAAAATAATTGGAGTTCTCGCCAGTTAGAACGCCAAATCAACAGCAGTTTATACGAACGTTTATTATTGAGTAACGATAAAGAAACCGTGCTTGCAATGGCGAATAATCAGCTTGTTCCCAGTGATCCAAAACATATTATTAAAGATCCGATGGTGTTGGAATTTCTTGGTCTGCAACGTGAAAGTGCTTATTACGAAAAAGATCTTGAACAAGCCATTATTACTCACTTACAAGAATTTTTACTTGAATTAGGCAACGGCTTTTCTTTTGTGGCTCGTCAGAAACGTTTACATCTTGATGGCGATGATTTTTTTGTCGATCTCGTTTTATACAACCGACTGCTGCAATGCTTTGTGATTATCGAAATCAAAACCCACAAATTAACTCATCAGGATTTGGGGCAGTTGCAAATGTATGTGAATTATTTTGATCGCGTTGAAAAACTGCCACGAGAAAATCCAACCATTGGCATCTTATTATGTGCAGATAAAAACGATAGCGTGGTGAAATTTTCTTTACCCGAAAATCAACAGCAAATTTTCGCCAGCCAATATCAACTTTATCTGCCGTCAGAAGAATTATTGCTGACAGAAATACGCAAAGAAATCGAAAATTTTGAACAAAAACAACAAGAAAGCTAGGAAATTCAGAAAACAATGCAAACCATTACTATCATCAACACAGGCTGTGCTAATCTCTCTTCAGTGAAATTTGCGTTTGACCGTTTGGGCTATCAGGCGGAGATTACCGATGATTTAGCCAAAATCCAAAGTGCAAAAAAACTTATTTTGCCGGGGGTGGGAACGGCGTCAGCCGCAATGCAAAATATGCAATCTCGACAATTAACTGAAACAATTCAACAGCTCACTCAGCCTGTATTAGGCATTTGTTTGGGAATGCAGCTAATGACCGATTATTCCGCTGAAGGTGAAATAAAAACCCTTAGACTGATTAACGGCAACACGCAACGCTTGCCAAATAAAGGGCTGCCATTGCCGCATATGGGCTGGAATAAGGTGCATTATCAGGATCTCCACCCGCTATTTGAACATATCCCACAAGATAGCTATTTCTATTTTGTGCATAGCTATGCGGTGTTGCCGAATGAAAATACCATTGCAGCCTGTGATTATGGCGTGCCATTTTCTGCAGCGATTGCAAAAAATAATTTTTACGGCGTGCAGTTTCACCCCGAGCGTTCAGGCAAGGTGGGCGAGCAATTATTGCGGAATTTTATTGAAAATCTGTAATTTAAAAACGGTAAAATCGTTCATACCACCACAGGATTAAGCAGCCCATGGGGGTTGAAATTACGTTTATGGCTTAGTTAATAAAAACAAAAGAGAACACAACAATGAAAAAAACATCACAAATTATCCCCGCACTTGATCTAATTGATGGCAAGGTTGTGCGGTTGTATCAAGGGGATTACGCCCAGCAAACCCAATATAGCGACAATCCTATCGCCCAATTTCAGCATTATTTATCGCAAGGGGCGAAACAACTCCATTTGGTGGATTTAACGGGGGCGAAAGATCCGAGCCAACGCCAAACTAAACTTATTGGCGAAATCATTGCCACCACACAAGCCAATATTCAGGTGGGCGGGGGCATTCGTACAGAACAAGATGTGGCGGATCTATTTCGTGTTGGGGCAAACCGTGTAGTCATTGGTTCAACGGCGGTTAAGCAGCCTGAAATGGTGAAGCAATGGTTTCAAAAATACGGTGCGGAAAAATTCGTTTTAGCCTTAGATATTCATATCGTGGACGGTGAAAAACGCATCGCCATTCACGGTTGGCAAGAAACTAGCTCGCTCACTTTAGAGCAAGTGATTGAAGATTTCAGCCAAGTGGGCTTACAGCACGTGCTATGCACTGACATTTCTCGTGATGGCACATTGCAAGGCTCGAATGTGGCGTTATATCAAGAAATCTGCACCGCCTTTCCACAGATTGAATTTCAATCCTCAGGTGGTATCGGCTCATTAGCAGACATCGCTGCTTTAAAAAATACAGGCGTGGCTGGCGTGATTGTTGGTCGTGCATTACTAGAAGGAAAATTTGACGTGGCGGAGGCAATCCAATGTTGGCAAAACGCATAATTCCTTGCTTAGATGTTCGTGATGGGCAGGTTGTGAAAGGCGTGCAATTCCGCAACCACGAGATTATCGGCGATATTGTGCCGCTAGCAAAACGTTATGCGGAAGAAGGGGCGGACGAGTTGGTGTTTTATGACATTACCGCCTCGTCAGACGGTCGCACCGTAGATAAAAGCTGGGTGGAGCGGGTCGCCAAAGAGATCAATATTCCATTCTGTGTGGCTGGGGGAATCAAGACTATTGCCGATGCCGAGCAAATTTTCACCTTTGGCGCGGATAAAATTTCTATAAATTCCCCCGCACTTGCCGATCCTGATTTAATCTCTCGCTTGGCGGATCGCTTTGGCGTGCAAGCCATTGTGGTGGGGATCGACACTTGGTATGATGCCAAACAAGATAAATATTGGGTCAATCAATACACAGGCGATGAAAAATGCACCCGCCAAACAAACTGGCAAACCCTCGATTGGGTGCAAGAAGTGCAAAAACGCGGGGCAGGTGAAATCGTGCTAAATATGATGAATCAAGACGGCGTGCGTCAAGGCTATGATTTAGTTCAATTGAAAAAGGTACGGGAAGTCTGCAACGTACCACTGATCGCTTCAGGAGGAGCGGGCGAAATGGTGCATTTCCGTGATGCCTTTATTGAAGCCAATGTGGACGGTGCATTAGCCGCAAGCGTATTTCATAAGCGGATTATTGATATTGGGGAGTTGAAAAAGTATTTATGCAATGAAAAAATTGAAGTGAGAGGTTAGGAATAAAATGAGCAATAAATTATTAACAGAACAAATTAATTGGCAAAAAGTAGGCGGTTTGCTCCCTGTTATCGTACAAAATGCAATCACCTGCGAAGTGTTAATGCTGGGCTATATGAATGCGGAAGCTCTTGAGAAAACCCTTGCAGAGCGGAAAGTTACCTTTTATTCACGCACCAAGCAACGCTTATGGACAAAGGGGGAAACTTCTGGCAACTTTTTAAATGTTGTTGATTATACATTAGATTGTGATTGTGATACTTTGTTGATCTTGGCAAATCCGATTGGTGCAACCTGTCACGAAGGTACTGATAGCTGTTTTTCACCGGTTTCTGAAACACCGAATTGGATTTTCTTGAGTAAATTGGAAAAACTGTTGAATGCGCGTAAAAATGCTGATCCGAAGAGTTCTTATACCGCTTCACTTTATGCACGAGGCACAAAACGTATTGCACAAAAAGTCGGCGAAGAGGGGGTAGAAACTGCATTGGCGGCAACCGTGAAAGATCGCGAAGAAACCATTTGCGAGGCGGCGGATCTAGTTTACCATTTGACTGTATTATTGCAGGATGCCGATTTAGACTGGAGTGATGTTATTGAAAAATTAAAAGAACGTCATAAATAAACATCTGCAAACTAGTATTTATGGGGCGGTAAGCCCCATTTTTTATGCGTTTAAAATCTGTTTGACAGTCGCTGTTATATTGGCTGACTGCATAATGGTGGAAATCACCGCAACGCCGTCTGCACCGGCTTGTAAAAGCGCAGCAACGTGTTCGGTTCTAATGCCGCCAATAGCTACCAAAGGCTTATTGATGCCTTGTTCACGCAAAAATTGCACAAAGTTGATCCCCACATCTGGCGCAGCGTCCGCTTTGGAAAACGTCGGGAAAATCGGGCCGCAGCCATAATAATCCACGCCATTGAAAGCATTATGTTGCTGCGCTTGTTGCAAGGTATTTACGGATAAACCGATGAGCATTTTGCCTTGAATTTGTTGAGTGAGCTTATCCACGGCAAAATCTTTTTGCCCAACGTGAATGCCGTCTGCGTGCAATTTTTCTGCGAGTTGAACATCATTATTGATAATAAAAGGCACATTATATTGTTTACATAAATGTTGGCATTGGCGGGCAAGTTGCTCAATTTGTTGTGGATCTTGCAAGGAAAATTGCCCTTTTTCACGAAATTGATAACAAGTAATGCCAGCCTTTAACGCCTGTTCTAAACGAGCTAATAAGGTTTGTTGTGGCTGACTTGCATCATATTGTGGTAGATGACGACAATCTTGCGTACCTGCCACTAAATAACAGCGTAAAATTGATTTATCCATTTTTTTGCTCCTGTGAATAAGCCCAGTGATTGGTTGGGCCGTGTCCGTGTCCGATATTTAAAGGGTGCGTGATGGCGCTGGTAATAAAGGCTTTGGCAGTTTTGCAGGCTTGCTCCAACGATTGCCCTTTGGCAAGTTCAGCTGTTAAGCAAGCGGAAAAAGTGCAGCCTGTGCCGTGGGTATGCGGCGTGTTAAAACGTGGGCTTTCCAAGACAAAAGATGCTGTCGGCGTGAAAATAAAATCTTGGCATACCGCACTTTCGCTATTTTGCTGATGGCCACCTTTTATAATCACGGTTTTTGCGCCCATTTGTTGTAAATGTTCAGCAATTTGCGTAATACTGTGCTGATCTTCAGCTTTCAATCCTGTTAAGGCTTCTGCTTCAGGCAGATTTGGCGTTAGTACATCGGCTAAAGGCAATAGTTGCTCACGCATCGCTTGAATTGCCGATTGCTCCAATAAACTTGCGCCCCCTTTGGCGATCATCACCGGATCGATAACCACATTCGCAAATGGGTGCTGACGCAAAAAAGTGGCCACGGTTTGGATAATTTCAGCCGTGCCGAGCATACCAATTTTTACCGCATTGGGCGTGAAATCTGCCACAATTGCCTTGAGTTGCGCTTCAATAGTACTAAGGGGGATTAAATGAATATCCGTTACGCCTAAGGTGTTTTGTGCGGTGACGGCGGTGATCACGCTCATTCCAAATACATTACGCATTTGAAAGGTTTTCAGATCTGCTTGAATACCCGCACCGCCGCCGCTGTCTGAGCCGGCAATAGTCAGGGCTTGTGCAATATGAGTCATTGTTGCTCCTTATTTTTCTATGTGAACCTGTGCGAATTGTGCCACTTGTTGATCGCTCAGTTCGCCAAGTTGATCTAAAAGTGCGGTGTAAAATTGTCCATATTTTGTGCTTCCTAAATCTTTCGCAGCCAGTTGCCCTGCCACCGCATAGGCCGTACTGGCTTGCACTACTGCATTAAAAGGTTGGTTCGGGTCGACCGCTAAAAAAGCCCCTAACACCGCGCCAAGCAAACAACCTGAGCCCGTGATTTTAGGAAACATTGGCGTGCCGTTATCAATGGCTGCCACTTGCACGCCATCGCTGATGTAATCTACCGCACCGCTCACTGCCACAACACATTGATGACGTTGCGCAGCCAGTTTGGCAATTTGTTTTACATCGCCTTCGCCTTGCCCTGCGTCCACGCCTTTCGCCGCCCAATTCACTCCTGCTAGCTGGGCGATTTCCCCAGCATTGCCACGAATAGCGGTGAATTTTACCTTGCTCAGTAATTCAGCCACCACGTCCTTGCGATACTGTGTTGCGCCCACGCCGACAGGATCAAGCACCACAGGAATGCCCGCTTTATTCGCTGCTTTACCAGCCGCCAACATTGCTTTTACCTTGAAAGGATCGAGCGTGCCAATGTTAATCACCAAGGCTGCGCTAAATTGAGCAAGATCCGCCATTTCTTCTTCGGCATCTGCCATAATCGGCGATGCGCCCAAGGCTAATAGTCCATTCGCTACATAGTTTGCCACCACAATGTTGGTGATGTTGTGAATTAAAGGATTTGTTTGGCGAATTTTTTCTAATAAATTGAAGTTCATATTATTTCCTTTCTACTTAATTTGACGTGCATAATCGGATAAAAGCGGTACTTTTTTAATTAATCCTTGTTTGTGCATAAATTCCGCCATTGTTTGGTAACGGTGTTGATCCAATGCACGTGGCATTAAACTTAAACGAGGCAAAGTATCTTGCCACGCTGCACGATTCAGTGCGTTATCCAATTCTTGCGGTTTATAGCTCATAAATGTTTGCCACGCCTCTTGTGGATGATTGCTGATATAAACGGTCGCCTGTTCAATAGCAGTGAGAAAAGCGGAGAGTTTTGCTTGATATTGAGGGTTGTCTAATTTGTTTTTATTGGCTAATAAAATCAATTCATCATAAATTGGTACACCGTGTTCTTCCGGATAAAAAGCGATTCCCTGTTGTTTTTCTAAACTAAGCTGATTAAGTTCAAAATTACGAAATGCACCGACTACCCCATCCACCTGTTTGCTCATCAATGCCGGTGATAATGACCAATTTACATTGATCTTTTCCACTTCATTTGGATTAACGCCGGCGGATTTCAGCATTGTGCCGAGTAAAACCTCTTCAAAACCACTGACCGAATAACCGATTTTTTTGCCTTTAAAATCGGCTAATGTTTTGATATTGCTCTCTTTTAAGGCAACGATACTGTTTAATGGCGTTGCGATTAATGTGGCTATACGCACTAAAGGCAAGCCTTGATCGACATCTAAATAAAGTTGTGGTTGATAACCGACAGCCAAATCACTTTTGCCGGCAGCAACTAATTTTGGCGGCATAGAGGGATCGGCAGGTTCAATGATTTCCATCTCAATTCCATTTTTCGCAAAAAATCCTTTCTGTTGTGCCACAATGAGGGCGGCGTGATCAGGGTTAACGAACCAATCCAGTTGTAAACTTAATTTTTCAGCTTGCGCAAACCAAGCAAAAAATGAGAGTAAAAATGTAGTAAAAAATAGACGAGTTTTCATAAGATTTCCTCTGATTAATGTTATGAACGATCCAACCCCATTTGCCAAAAGGCAATTTCCATTCGGGTAGCGGTGGTAAAAATATGCTGCAATTTTTGCTGTTGTTGTGGAGAAATGCCGGCGCAAAGTTGTTCCAGCTGTTGAGCAATCGCATTGGCGGCAGCTTGAAACTCCTTGGCGGCATAGGTATCAATCCAAGTCTGATAAGGATTATTTTTCGCCTGTGGTAAAGCCGCTAGCCGTTTACCGATTTCTGCATAGCCTAAAGCGCAAGGCGCAATGGCAGTATAAAGTTCAGCTAAACCGCCTTGTAAACCGCAATCAAGCATATAACGGGTATAAGCTACACAAGCCGGCGATTCCGGTGTATTGTCCAGCTCAGATTTAGAAATTTGCCATTGTTGGCAATAATGAATATGTAATTGCACTTCTGCCAAAATATGCTGCAAATCTTGATTAAAAGCAGTAAGTTGCGCAAAGTGGTGAGATTTATACATCGCCAACGCTAAAGCACGGCTGTAATGCAGTAAATAGTGATAATCTTGAATCAGATAATGTTGAAAAGAGGCGAGCGGTAATGTGCCGTTGCCAAGCTGTTGCACAAAAGGATGTTCAACGTAATGTTGCCAATCCGGTTGAGACTGTTGCATAAATCGCTGTGTAATTGACATTATTTCTCCTTAACGTAATTGCGTCACCCAAGGTAAGGCGCGACGCAGTAATTTATCGGTAATAAAAAAGAGCAGTAGCGTGATTAACATTAATAAAAACAGGGCAGAAAACATTAAATCAACCTGCATACGTGCGTTGGCGTGTAGCATTAGATAGCCTAAACCTTGATTTGCACCGACCCATTCGCCGATGACTGCGCCAATCGGTGCAATGGAAACGGCTATGCGTAAACCGGATGCGAGCGCAGGTAATGCTGTCGGCAGACGAACTTTAAACAGCATTTGCCAACGAGTAATTTGCATGGTTTGTGCCAGTTCCAACCAAATCTTCGGTGTATTTCTCAAGCCGTCATAACAGGCGGCGGTAACCGGAAAATAGATAATTAGAATTGTCATTGCGACCTTTGAAGCCAATCCGTAACCGAGCCACAACACCAGCAGTGGCGCAATCGCAAAAACAGGAATAGCTTGCGAGATCAGTAGTAACGGCAATAAAAAAGTAGCAATCCGATTGGATATAGAGAGCAAAATGGCGGAAAACAAGCCGAAAATAAAGCCAAGAAACAAGCCAAGAAAAATTTCCAATAACGTAACCATGGTGTGCTGCCACAACAGCTGATGCCGAGAAGCGAGCTGTTGGAACACATCGGACGGTGTCGGCAACAGATAGTGAGGTAAATCCCAAACAAGAATTGCGCCTTGCCATAACGCTAATAAAAATAGACAGAGCAGCGTGGTTTTTAACAGTGAGGATAGCGAATACATTAAGATTCCTCCTGCAAAAGAGAGAATAACTGTTGGTATAACTGCCAAAATTGCGGTTGTTGCGGTGAATGAACAACGTCTGAAACTTTTTGTGAGAGAACAACACGATCAGTTTGTTTTTGCAGCACAAAAATATCATCACATAGCTGCAATGCTTCTTGCGGATCGTGTGTGACCAATAGGACCGTTTTCTCGGCTAATAAGGTGGTTGCAAGTTGATAGAGCTGTTGGCGTGTAACCACATCTAAAGCGGAAAAAGGTTCATCCATTAAGATTAAATCGGAAGATTGCATTAGCGTTCTCGCCAATGCTACACGTTGCCGTTGACCGCCGGAAAGTCGATAACAAGGCTTATGCTGATAATCCGCTAATTGCACTTGCTCCAGTAGTGATAACGCTTGTTGGCGGCTTGCTTGATTTTTTGTGCCTTGTAAATGCTGTGCCAGCTGCACGTTATCTAAAACGGATAACCAAGGAAACAAGCCGTCATTTTGTGCCATAAATGCAATTTTTTGCTGATGGTTCCGGCAATGTTTAAATGTGATTTTTCCTGATTTCAGTGCGTTTTGTTCCAATCCGGCAATGACACGCAATAAAGTCGATTTACCCACACCGGAACGCCCGAGAACAGCACTCCAACGAGCGTGGGCAATATCAAAATTAAAGTCGACAAACAGCGGCTTGTCAGCAAATGACAAGGTTAATTGTAGGATTTCTACCGCATTCATTATTGATAACCCAATATCAGCGAATGAATGATAAATAGCGGTAATGAGTAAAAATCAGAAAGGAAATGGGAATAGATAAAAAGTGTAAATGTTGCATAATTAGTTTCCTACGTCAGTGCTAACTGGATCAGGTTCAACGGGTATTTTCTCAGCTGTTAAACAGCACCCCGACTAATGGTCGATTACTTTACAGCGAAATTTTGGCAATGGCAACAGATAGGCAATGAGAAATTTAAGAAAATTGTTATTTTTATGTTACTCAAAACAAAATAAAAGCGTGATATGTAAGCGGTCTATTTTTAATTGAGTAGAGAATGACAAGATGTTTGCAAATAAAAACTCCCCCACTATCGACTAATGGAGGAGTGTTCAACATTAAATCACAACAGCAAAGTTATAGAATTTCTTTTGCTTTAGCGACAACATTATCCACAGTGAAGCCGAAGAGTTTGAATAACTCGCCTGCCGGTGCAGATTCACCGAAACGATTCATTCCGACAATACGACCTTCTAAACCAACGTATTTATACCAGAAATCGGCAATACCGGCTTCAATAGCAACACGTTTGTTGACACTGCTTGGTAATACGCTTTCTTTATAATCGGCATCCTGTTTATCGAAAACATTGGTGCTTGGCATAGATACAACACGTACTTTGTGACCTTCTGCGGTTAATTGTTCCGCCGCTTTCACTGCCAATTCCACTTCCGAACCGGTTGCAATAAAGATTATTTCAGGTGTGCCTTCGCAATCTTTTAAGATATAAGCACCGCGTCTTACGTTAGCAAGCTGTTCCGCATTTCTATCCATTTGCGCTAGGTTTTGACGAGTGAAAATTAATGCACTTGGACCTTCAGCACGTTCAACTGCCGCCTGCCACGCAATCGCAGATTCCACTTGGTCACACGGACGCCAGGTTTCCAAATTTGGAATTAAACGTAATGCCGCAGTTTGTTCAACCGGTTGGTGAGTTGGGCCGTCTTCCCCTAAGCCGATAGAATCGTGGGTGTAAACGAACAACACACGTTGTTTCATTAATGCTGCCATACGTACCGCATTATGCGCATATTCCATAAACATTAAGAAAGTCGCACCGTAAGGAATAAAGCCACCGTGTAGCGCAATACCGTTCATAATGGCGGACATCCCGAATTCACGCACACCGTAGTTGATATAGTTACCGTCAACCACATTGGCACGTAACGGTTTTGAACCTGACCATAAGGTTAAGTTTGAACCTGCCAAGTCAGCAGAACCGCCTAAAAATTCAGGCAGAATTTTAGCATAGGCTTCAATCGCATTTTGTGAGGCTTTACGGCTGGCGATAGTCGCTGGATTGGCTTGCAATTTTTCGATAAAGGCTTGAGATTGTGCTTTCCAATCTGCCGGTAATTCGCCGGCTAAACGACGTGATAATTCAGCTGCCAATTCCGGATAGGCTGCTTGGTAAGCGGCAAAGCGTTTATTCCATTCCGCTTCTTTTGCTGCACCTTGCTGTTTTGCATCCCATTCTGCATAAATTTCAGCCGGAATTTCAAACGGTGCATAGTTCCAACCTAAATTCTTACGGGTTAATGCAATTTCTTCATCACCTAATGGTGCGCCGTGGCTATCGTGAGAATTGGCTTTATTCGGTGAGCCATAGCCGATAATGGTTTTACAGATAATTAATGTCGGTTTTGAGGTTTCCGCTTTTGCTGCTTCAATCGCCGCTTTGATTTCAGCGGAATTATGACCGTCTACTGCAGGAATGACGTGCCAGCCGTAAGCTTCAAAACGTTTTTGGGTATCATCGGTAAACCAACCGTCAACGTGACCGTCGATTGAGATATTGTTGTCATCGTAGAACGCAATTAATTTACCCAAACCTAAAGTACCGGCAAGAGAGCAGGCTTCGTGAGAAACACCCTCCATTAAGCAGCCGTCGCCCAAGAAAACATAAGTATAGTGGTCAATCACATCGTGTCCCGGACGGTTAAATTGACCGGCTAAGGTTTTTTCAGCAATCGCCATCCCGACAGCATTGGTAATACCTTGCCCCAATGGGCCGGTGGTTGTTTCGACACCCGGTGCATAACCATATTCAGGGTGTCCGGGTGTTTTAGAATGCAATTGGCGGAACTGTTTTAAATCGTCGATAGAAAGGTCGTAACCGGTTAAGTGTAACAAGCTATAAATCAACATTGAGCCGTGACCGTTGGAAAGTACAAAGCGGTCACGATTAACCCATTTCGGGTTGTTTGGATTATGAGATAAAAAATCACGCCATAAAACTTCGGCGATATCCGCCATTCCCATAGGCGCACCCGGGTGCCCTGATTTTGCTTTTTGCACCGCATCCATACTTAAAAAACGAATTGCGTTTGCTAATTCTCGGCGAGTTGCCATATTTTTCTCCTTCTTTGCTAGCTAATTTCGAGTAGATAAGAGCATTTCTCTTAGAAAAACCGCATTTACTTTACCACTATTTTGTCGTGAAGTTGATTGCGTTATTACTTATTTTTGATCTGAATGAATCAAATTCAAAAGCCTGTTCATTCTACGTTATTTTTAGTAAGAAAAGGCAAATCAATGCAATCACTTATTACCGCTATTGCACAAAAGACAGCGCCTTTTCAACCACTTCGATACCGGCGCCGGTTTTATGTGCATTTTCGCTTAAATAACGTCGCCATTGTCTTGCACCGCGTTGATTTTGGAATGCACCCAGCATATGGCGTGTGATTGCTCCCAACGGCACGCCTTGCTGTAATTCCCGTTCAATATAAGGAAACATTTTTTCAACCGCTTCTAATGGAGTAACGATTGCTGCATTCGGATCAAACAACGCTTGATCAATATATCCCAATAATTGTGGGTTTTGATAAGCCTCACGCCCAACCATTACGCCATCGACATATTGTAGATGTTGCTGTATCTCTTCAATAGTTTTTATGCCGCCGTTGATCGCAATTTTCAGTTGTGGAAAATCCCGTTTTAATTGATAAACACGCGTGTAATCAAGCGGTGGAATTTCTCGATTTTCTTTCGGGCTTAATCCGGAAAGCCACGCTTTTCTGGCGTGAATAATAAAATCCTGACAACCGACTGCAGAGACTTTTTCAACAAAATCACAAAGAAATTCATAACTGTCGAGATCATCAATGCCGATTCGGGTTTTAACCGTGACCGGAATATTGATGCGTTGCTGCATTGCGTCAATACATTGTGCCACCAAGTCCGCTTTTGCCATTAGACAGGCACCGAAGAAACCGTTTTGCACGCGGTCTGATGGGCAACCGACATTCAAGTTAACTTCACTATAACCACGTTGCTCGGCAAGTGCGGCACAATCCGCCAGTTGTTGCGGATCGCTGCCGCCTAATTGTAGTGCTAACGGCAATTCTTGCAGATGATAAAGCAGATGATCATATTTAGCATAAATGATCGCCGGTGCGGTGACCATTTCGGTGTACAGCAAGGTATGACGACTGAATTGTCGATGAAAAAAACGGCAGTGACGTGTGGTCCAATCCAGCATTGGGGCGACAGAAAATCGCCCACGATAAAAATCAATTTGTGTTGTTGTCATTGGTTTTATGTTGTTGATTAAATTGTTCTTGAATACGTTGACGGAAGCGTCCCGCCGCAAAATGATAAAACGGTTTAGGGCAAATTTGGCGTGACACGATGGAAGCCATTAAGCTGGTACTGAGCAGCCAGACTAATTCGGGCTGACTACCTGTCATTTCCATTACAATCACACTGGCGGTCACCGGTGATTGTGTTGCCGCAGCTAAAAAAGCTGCCATAGATAATAACACTAAAAAACGTTGATCAACGATACCGCCGCTCAAATGCCAAATGTTGCTGCCGATTGCAGCACCGGTGGTTAATGCCGGTGTAAAAATCCCGCCGGCAATTCCTGACCAGTAAGTAAAGACAGTGGCAAACAGTTTAGCAATGCCGACAGAATTATCTAAAGCCTGATCATTTAATGCTTGAGTAACCACAGCATAGCCGGTGCCGTATGTTTGATGATTGGTGAATGTACCGAGTGCTGCTAATAATAGACCTAGAATAAAGGCAACTATGATAGGGTGGCGGCGGACAAAGCCACGCATAAATGTAGGTACATAAGCTGCAAGCCCTTTGCATAAGAGACGAGCGAATAATCCACCGAAAAAACCACAGATAATGGCGGTAATCAGTAACCAAATCACAATATTTTGTACGCTGTCAGCACCGCGATATTGCGGAAAATAAGGGTTATTTCCTTGAATCAGTACCAACATAAAACCGGCGGCAAGAACACCTAATAATACACGACGTTCCCACCGTAACGGCGTGCCTCGACCTATCTCTTCAATAGCAAAAATAACACCTGCCAAGGGGGCATTAAATGCGGCTGCCAAACCGCCAGCAGCACCAGTAGCAATTAATTCGTTATAACTCAAGCCTTTAAATGCCAAATTATATTTGCGACAGAATTTCCCCCAAGATAACATTACTGCCGCGCCCACCTGTACCGAAGGCCCTTCACGCCCAACGGATGCGCCGCAACACATCGCCAAAAAGGTGAGCGGAATTTTCCAGACGGTTTGAGCAAAATGTACCAATGTTTCTTTAGGTTTGCCGTGCGGTAAAGCAATAGAAGCGATAACTTGAGGGATACCGCTACCGGCAACATAAGGCGTAAATTTTTGAGTGAACCACGCGAGTGCAGCAATGCCGAAAGGGAGTAAAATCCAGGCAACTATTGGATCAAGGTTGACTAAAAAGGTATTAAGTTCTAATCCAAGTTCAACCAGTTTTGCAAAGCTCCAAGAAACAAGAGCAACTAATAACGCGCCAAGTAGTAAACAGATAAATTCAATACTTTTGCGAGAAAGACGGGAAGTTTGGTGTGTTTTGTGTTTTAAATAATTGCGCAAAGAAGAAAAAGATTGTTTTAATTGAGAAAGCATAAAATAGGATTGAGCGAAATTTACTAAATGGCGGTCATTATAAACAAGAATATTCGAGAATCGAAATGCTTTTGTGATTTTTTCGCTTCTCGAATATCAACCGTGATTTAAATACAACCGCCACAGCTGCCACAACGCCAATCATCTTTATTTACTGCTTGATAAAAAAAGCGCATATTTTGTTCATCAATTGGAATATCTTCTTGAATAAAAACATCAGTTAACCATTCGATATTTTCTAAAATCCAGTCATTTTCATCCAATCCTTCAAGATAAAGTTCATCTTCTGGATCAATAAAATTGTAGATTCCGCGTGTGCCCATATCGTGTTCGCGTTTTTCTTCTGGCAAAGTAATTGGTTTGCCTTGATAAGTAATTTCCCAATGCCCTAAACAAAGGGTATTACCTTTCGATGACCAGTGTGCATCAAATGGGTTTTCCATATTCGTACCTCTCTGATAAATCGTTGGCGGCAGTATAAGCCCGGATAACGAAGGCTTTAATTACTTAAATGAGGTAAATCAAGTGATTATTTGATATAGCTCAATTTTTGTCGGTAATAATGCCAGTTGAAATATTGACCGGGATCGATCTTACGACCGGGTGAAATATCGCAATGCCCAACAATACGAGCAGGCGTAATTAACGGGTAAGTTTGCATAATAGCAGAGGTGACTTCAGCTAAGGAGCAATATTGTTCTTCAGTGAAGGGGTGATTATTGCTACCTTCTAATTCAATGCCGATAGCAAAATCATTGCATTTTTCACGCCCTTGAAATGAAGATAAACCAGCGTGCCACGCACGTTGATTAAAATTAACATACTGCTTAATTTCACCGTTTCGTCTGATTAAACAGTGTGCCGAAACCCGTTGTTGATAAATTTCAGCAAAATAGGGGTGGAGAGTCGGGTCTAATTTCCCTTTAAAAAAATCATCAATAAAATCGCCTGTAAATTGTTCTGGCGGCAGGCTGATATAGTGAATAACTAGCAATGAAATATCATTAATATCGGGACGCTGATCAAAGTGCGGTGAAGGAATTTGCACCACATTTTGTAGCGTACCATCCATTATTTTGTACATAAAAATTCTCTTTTTTCGATCAGTATCACAATATTTTAACGAATTTCTGGGCTAATGAAGCTGTTTTTGTCATTTTTTAGCAAATTTTTTGATAGGAGCTGATATGAAAAAACGTAAACAACTTAAATCGAATTATGCTGGATTTACTTTAATCGAATTGATGATCGTCATTGCGATTATTGCCGTGTTGGCAACCATTGCTATTCCCTCTTATCAAAATTACACCAAAAAGGCTGCAATATCAGAATTGATTCAAGCCTCTTCACCCTATAAGGCGGAAGTTGAACTCTGTATTTATAACAGTAAGAGTAAAGCAAGCTGTAACGCCGGTCAAAACGGCATTCAGGCGAAGCCGTCTAATATGGATAAATTTAAATATCTTAAAGAGGTTAATGTGGCTGCCGGTGTTATTTCTGTTTCCGGTAAATCCAGTCTGGAGAACATCAGTTATACGATGACACCAAGTGACGGCAATAACGGTGAATTAATTGATTGGAGTGTAACTTGTAACGGTGATAATGGGCTGTTTCCGGCAGGATTTTGTAGCAATACTTCTGCAAATTAATTAGGGAGCAGCGAAAATGGGCTATTGTGTAAAGGTATTGGATTCGGAGCAGCTGTTTGAAATTTCAGAATTGCAATGGCAGAAGAATCAACAGCAATATGAACTGTTATTGCGTTATTTAGCAGTGCCGTTGCAGGAACAGGCTCAGCAGTTATGGTTAGCAGTTGAATCTTTTGATAATTTAGCGGCTTGCGAAACTTTTGCTTTTCTTTCAGGAAAAAAGATTGAACCAGTTGAGATAGGACAAATTGCACTGAAACAGTTATTACAGCAGTTGCAGCCTGGAGCTGTAGTAAATCAAGTGCAAGAATCACAACTACATAGTTATCAGCAAAATGATATTGTCGCAAAATCGGATGAAATTGCGGAAGTTGATGCACAAGAGCCGATTATTCAACTATTCAATCAATTATTGGAATCAGGTTTGCAATATTCCGTTTCTGATATTCATCTTGAGCCGTTACGTCAGGAGTTCCAGATTCGCTTTAGGATTGACGGCGTATTACAACGGCATCAGGTGCTGACATTGTCAATAGGTCAACGATTAAATTCACGTCTAAAATTATTAGCAAAATTGGATATTAACGAATTACGCTTGCCACAGGATGGTCGCTTTCGTTTTAAAACTGCATTCGGTGAAACATTAGATATTCGGTTATCTTCTCTACCGACACAATATGGTGAAAAAATCGTATTACGATTGCAACCTAACACACCGGTGTTTGATGATTTTACCGAACTGGGAATGACAAACGAGCAGGCTGGACTGTTTCGGCAAGCGTTATCTCAACCTCAAGGATTAATCTTGGTTACCGGACCAACAGGAAGCGGTAAAAGTTTAACCTTATATAGTGGTTTACATTTTTTAAACCAAGAAAGTCGTCACATTCTTACGGCGGAAGATCCGATAGAATTGCAATTAAACGGCATCATTCAAACCCAAGCAAATTCCGCAATCGGTTTAAATTTTGCAACATTATTGCGTAGTTTTTTACGCCAAGATCCGGATGTCATTATGGTAGGAGAGATTCGTGATCAGGAAACGGCAGAGATAGCATTACGTGCAGCACAGACAGGGCATTTAGTGTTATCGACACTGCATACCAATACAGCAATCGGTGCAATTTCCCGATTACAACAGTTGGGAATTGCACAACACGAATTGGAAAATTTATTATTGCTGGTGGTGGCACAACGTTTAGTCCGCAAACGTTGCACCTTATGCCAAGGTGATAAATCTCAGCAATGCGATTGTGTTGACGGTTATCGCGGACGAACCGGCGTTTATCAACTGCTACATTATCAGCAACAACAAATTCAAATGGATTACCCGACATTATTGGCAGCGGCACAGCTTAAATTACAACAACAAATTACGACCGCTACAGAGATTGAACGTGTTTTCGGAAAGACAGAAAAGATCTAATAATGGAGAAAAACGATGCCTGAATATCGTTGGAAAGGAAAAGATCAATTTGGTAATAGAGTAAAAGGGGTGTTGATTGCAGATAATCGAGAACAGGCACGCCAACGTCTTTTCGCTCAAGGAATCTTTTTATCCTCATTAAATAAAAATTGGCAATTTTTTCCTACGCTGACATTAGAGAAACAAGCTGAATTTTTATTACAGTTCGCATTATTGTTGCAAGCAGAGATACCGTTGAAACCGGCGTTGCAGATGTTGCAGGAAAGTTGTGACTCAACCTCTTTATATCAATTGATCGGACGGTGTTTAACCGCATTGAACAGTGGTTTTTCATTATCAACGGCATTAAAAAATGAAAAGCAATTTTTATCGGAACAGGAGTGGCAATTGTTATACAGCGGTGAAATCAGCGCACAATTGGCAAAGGTAATGAAACAATTAGCGGATAATAAATTGCGACAACTAAAGTTACGACAGCAGATGAAAAAAATAATGTTTTATCCGTTAATGATGTTGTCGGTATCAATGTTGTTAACGGTGTTATTGCTGCTCTTTATTGTGCCTAAATTTGCTGATTTATATGATCAACAACAGCACACCTTACCGTTGGTTACACAAGTTTTATTACAGTGTTCTCAATTTTTGCAAAATTATCTGTGGCAATTATTGATGGTATCTGTCGTAGGCGTTGTTATGCTAAGACGGTGTTATCTGATGTTTCCCTCATTACGGTGGCAATTATTGAAATTGGCTTGTCTAATTCCGTCAATTAAACGCCTTTATTTGCATTTACAACAAATTCAGTTTTATACCATTCTCTCTTCAATGTTAAATTCAGGCATAACTTTGCAACAGAGCTTAGCGACATTTTTACCTCAATCCAGTTATAAACAAAGCCGAGCAGCAACAAAATCAATTTTAGCGATTGAAGCACAGCAATGTTTGCAGAGTTTGCAGGCAGGGCAAAGATTTTCAGCAGGATTAAGCAGTCGATTTATTCCTTATCAGGCAAAACAGATGATTATTATTGGTGAAAATAGTGGCAATTTAGTGCAGATGTTGAATTATTTAGCCGAACAGAGCCAACAAAACTTATCTAATCAGGTGGAACTTTTCTCTAAATTATTGGAGCCAATATTAATGCTGATAATCGGTTCAATTATCGGTGTGGTTATTGCCGGTATGTATTTGCCGATTTTTAATATGGGTAATGTCGTTTTATGATGGTTGCGGTTTTATTGTTGTTGAGCATTGCTTTCTTCTGTTGGCATCAACAACAGCAATATATTTTATCTGAAGGAGCATCAATTAGTTTTAATGGGGAAAGTGGATTACATTTTCTTTGTTACTTACTAGTTGCGGTAGCTTGTTATTGTTTCACAATGGATAACTGGGTATCTTGTCTATATTATGTGTTTTACGCCGTATGTTATCAGGTCGCAATATTGGATTATCAATATCAGCGAATTTCTGTGATTCACTGTTATTTATTGTTGGTTTGTGCATTATTGTTGGCAGCGTTTGAAATAAGTTCACTAGCTCTTTTTGATGCGGTGATTAGCTTTTCTACCGCTTTTGTTTCCGGATTATTGCTTTATCTTTTGTTATATTTAAGCGGAAAAACAAACGCATTAGGGCTCGGTGATGTTTTATTATTCCCCTCGTTAGCGTTATTGATTTCAGTATATTTTCTTCCCTATCTGTTACTCATATCCAGTATAATAGCCATACTGCACTATTTACTTTTAAGCGGTGGTCGAGGGCGTTATATCCCCTTTGCACCGAGTTTGGTGATTGCAGCGTTAAGTCTATTTTTATTACAGGAGAGCGGCAAACTCTCTTTTTTAAATTAAGTGGAGTGTAATGAATGAGTTATGTGGTCGGGCTGACCGGCGGTATCGGCTGCGGCAAAAGCACGATTGCCGATCTGTTTACGGAACTCAATGTGCCGATAATTGATGCTGATATTGTGGCTCGTCAGGTGGTGGAAAAAGGTTCTCCACTGTTGACAAAAATTGCGGAACATTTTGGTTCGGAGATATTAACTGCCGAAGGGGCATTGGATCGTAGTGCGTTGCGGCAAAAAGTATTTAATGACGAAGCGCAGAAACAGTGGCTTAACCAGTTGTTACATCCGGCAATCAGAGAGGAAATGTTGCGACAATTACAGCAACAAACAGCACCTTATGTATTATGGGTTGTGCCGCTGTTGTTGGAAAATCATCTGCAGCATTATTGTGATCGTATTTTAGTGGTTGATGTCAGTGAAGAAACCCAGTTGCAACGGGCAAGCCGACGTGATCAAAATTCAGCAGCATTGATTAGAAAAATTATGCAATCACAAGTGTCACGTCAACAACGTTTAGCAGAGGCGGATGATGTTATCAGTAATGAACAGCAGTTAACGCCAGAAAATCTACAAACGTTAAAAAATGAAGTGCAGCAGTTGCATCAAAAGTATCTACGATTAGCACAAACAGAGGTGAAAGATGTCAGATAAAGTGAGTGAAAAAGAAGAGATATTTACTGTTCCTTGCCCGATTTGCCACAAAGAGGTGGAGTGGTCGGAGAAAAGCCCTTACCGTCCGTTTTGTAGTAAGCGTTGCCAATTAATTGATTTAGGCGAATGGGCGGCGGAAGAGAAGAAAATCCCGACCGAAGAGAGTCCATTTACCACTGAAATTGATCAGGCTAAATATATGAACTGATTTGTCATTGAGAACGATGAAATTCTATTGAGCATTTGTGCTGTTTTGTTTGATTTTAAATCAGATAAAAACGAGGGAATAAAAAGATGGAGTTAGAAATTCAACATCAGGATAATGGGCAATAAGGGCGTTTTTTTATTGAAAAACAGAATCAGTGTGTCGCATTTTTGAGTTATGTTTATCTGAATAAAACGATGATTAATGCTGATCATACTTTCGTTGATGTAAGTTTGCGTAATCAAGGTGTAGGAGATAAATTAATTCAAGCGTTGCGTCATTTTATTGCTGAGAAAAATTTAAAACTCAAGGCAAGTTGTGGTTATGTGGCAGCAAAATTAAGAAAGGAATTAGCAGAATAAATTTGAGAAAACAGAGGCTTTGCCGCAAAGATGAAATCTAATGACAAAGCCTTTTTATTATCATTTAACCGACTGGAAAGAGCAACGGATTAATGCCGCTACGGGCATAGCCTTTTTCTTCCATTTCATTGTCGAGCAACAAGGTTGCCAAGTCATCTGCTGCCGGTTCAACATTAGGATCTTTATCTTGATATAACACTTTCAGATAGCTGTGACAATCATCGCAGCTTTCCGCTTTGACCGCCGCATATTCGCTATCAAGTGACCAATAATCGATATGTGCAGTTTGTTCGCAATTTGTACATTTGCTGCGCACAATATTCCATTCGCTTTCACACAACGCACAATGTACATAACGCAAGCCTTGTGTTGTGCCGAAATGAACCACACTGGTGATTGGTGCTGAACCGCATACCGGGCAGAAATGGCGATGTTCACCGAGTTCCGCATTAGCGTGATGTGGAATTTGTTGCACTAATTGTACCCAATAAAGATTTAAAGCTGCCCACACAAAAATTGCCTGATCACTGCTTACCGCTTCAAATTCACTGTTCAATAGATGATCAGCAATTTGTTCACGTTGTTGCATAGACATTTTTTCCAATGTTTCGATGGTATCGGCAATGACACCATCAGCGAAACTTTTACACTCTTCAAGTAGATGAGTGAGTAGCGTTTGCCAAACAGCATCACGTTTCCAGTTTTTGAAATGTAACGGCTGTGAGGCGAGAACTTCTGCACTTAGAACCTCTTTATCTAAACGAGGATCTTTTGCGATAGGTTGTTCCTGTAATAATCTTAGCTGTACATCAACAATTTTTGCGGTGAATTGCAAATAATCTTTGAAAGGACTGTTTTCCGCTAATTGACGTAAGCGTTTCGCTCGACGTTGATATAAATTTTTAGGATTCGCGAAAAGAAGCGGGGGGCTGTTTAGCCCCTCCGCTGCCTGTTTGATTTCGCTTTCCGGTAGGATACGAATACTCATATTATTGTTTTTCCTGTTGTTCTTCTCGTTCTAAAATCGGTTTGATTTCTTCACGGAACCAACGTGGGTGGTGTTTTTTTGCCCAACGTGCAGTAACAGTACCGACAAGCATTCCGGTAATTGACCCTTTCACCCAAATCGCCATATAGATATGAACCATAATGCCGAGGATTAAAGCGATTGCACTGCAAGCGTGTAATAAAATCGCAACACGGATAACAGGAATTGGGAATGATGGCGCGAAATAAGGTCGCCACATAATGACTCCGGTAACTAACAACAGCAATAATGCGCCGATGAGTGTCCAGAAGAGTAATTTCTGTCCCATATTGTAGTGACCGACATCAGACACGTGGTGTTCGTTGCCTTTCAACACTTCCACCACATTTAACAGCCAACGCCAGTCGCCTTTTTCGATTAAATTGTCACGCCAATAGGTTTTAAACAGCACCATAAAAGCAGCAATCATAATTAATCCGGTAAATGGATGCACAATTCTTGCCAGTTGCGGTGTACCAAGAATATCAGCAATCCAAGAGAAGTCTTGGAAGAAGAATGAAAGCCCGGACAATCCTGTTGTGAAAAAACAGAAAACAACAAGCCAGTGACTTAAACGTTCTTTGGTATTATGGCGTAACACTTTTTTGTTTAAATCTACCATCGTTATTTCCCTCCTTTTTCATCATTTTCGTGCGGATCAAGCGGTTTTTCTTCATCCATCTCTTCAGTGTTTGGACCTACGGCAATATAGTGCGCTGCTGCACCTACCGCTAATGCACCCATTGCCACGCCGGCAATTGGTTTAAGAATGCCTTTCCAGAGCGAAACCACTTCGCTGATATGTGGATCTTTCGGCAAGCCGGAATAGAGTTCAGGACGATCAGCGTGGTGTAGCACATACATTACGTGAGTACCGCCAACACCTTGAGGATCATAAATACCGGCATTTTCATAGCCACGGCTCTTAAGATCCGCTACGCGTTTTTCAGCATATTCCAACATTTCCTGTTTGCTACCGAAATGGATTGCGCCGGTCGGACAAGTTTTCGCACAAGCCGGAGCCTGACCGACACTGACACGATCAGAACAAAGCGTACATTTATAAGCACGATTATCTTCCGGATTGATACGAGGAACGTTAAATGGACAACCGGCAATACAGTAACCACAACCGATACATTTATCGGATTGGTAGTCAACAATACCGTTTGCATACTGAATGATCGCTCCCGGTGACGGACAAGCTTTCAAACAGCCCGGTTCAGCACAGTGCATACAACCGTCTTTACGGATTAACCATTCAAGACGATCATTTTCTTCAACTTCGTTGAATTTCATCACTGTCCAAGCTTTTGGCTCTAAATCAACCGGGTTGTCGTAACTACCGACACATTCACCCGGTTCGGCACGTAGATTGTTCCATTCGGAACAAGCGACTTGGCACGCTTTACAACCGATACAGGTTGTTACGTCAATTAATTTTGCCACCTCTACCGTGTGATCACGCACTTGTGGTGCCGGTGTTAGCGCTGAAGTGGCTGAGGCGCGGATAATATCTTGAGTTTGAACTGCCATCTTATGCCTCCGCTACTTTTTCAATGTTAACTAAAAACGCTTTGAATTCCGGTGTTTGCGTATTGGCATCACCGACACGAGGCGTCAAGTTATTGGCAAAAAAGCCTTTTTTACCGACACCAACAAAGCCCCAGTGAATTGGAATACCGACAGTATGAACCGGCTTACCGTCAACTTCTAGTGGACGAATACGCTTGGTAACAACAGCAACTGCTTTAATATAACCACGAACAGAAGTCACTTTTACTTTATCGCCGTGTTTAATGCCTTTTTCGGCAGCAAGTTGTTCGCTGATTTCCACAAATTGTTCCGGCTGTGCAATCACATTTAATAGTGAGTTCTTCGTCCAGAAGTGGAAATGTTCAGTTAAACGATAAGTTGTTCCAACATAAGGGAATTTTTCGTGTGAACCGAAAGATTCCTTATCTGATGCCAAAATACGTGCTACAGGGTTTGAAATCACGTTCGGATGCAATGGGTTTGTACCAATCGGTGTTTCAATCGGTTCATAATGTTCAGGGAACGGACCTTCTGCCATCTTATCGATAGCAAACAGACGAGAAACCCCTTCAGGTTGCATAATGAACGGAGTAACATCGCTTCCCGGCGGTGCAGCACCAAAGTCGGCAACATCGACGTAGTTCCAGTTTTTACCGTTCCATTTCACTAATTGGCGTTTCGGATTCCAAGGTTTACCTTGTAAATCGGCGGACGCACGGTTATAGATGATACGGCGGTTTAACGGCCACGCAAATGCCCAACCTAAAGTGTTACCTAAACCTGATGGATCAGAGCTGTCGCGGCGAGCCATCATATTGCCTTTTTCTGTCCATTGACCGGTATAAATCCAGTTACCGGCGGAAGTGGTACCGTCATCGCGCAAGAAACCGAAACTTGGTAATAATTCGCCTTTTTTAACTAAAATATTACCGTTCGGATCTTTAATATCTTCCAGCGCATAACCGTTATTTTCTTTCGCTAATTCTTCGGCTGTCGGTTCAGTCGGATTGAGGTAATTCCACGACATTGCGTGAAGTTGTTCAATACCGCGACCACCTTCTTTATCATAAAGTTCTAACATTGCTTCACGGATTTCAGAAAGAATAACAATATCCGGCTTAGCTTCTTCAGGTGCGGCAGCACCTTTCCAGTGCCATTGTAACCAACGACCTGAGTTGGCGATTGAACCGTCTTCTTCAGCGAAACAGGTAGTCGGTAAACGGAAGACTTCAGTTTGAATATCTTCGGTTTTCACGTCGTTATATTCACTGTAGTTTTTCCAGAAATCGGAAGTATCTGTTGCTAACGGATCCATAACAACTAAGAATTTCAGTTTGCTGAGTGCGCTGATCACTTTGTTTTTATCCGGATATGAAGCAATCGGATTAAAGCCTTGGCAGAGATAACCATTGACTTTGCCAGCGTACATCATATCAATGAAACGGAAATGGTCATATTTTTGATCCATCTTCGGTAAGAAGTGATAACCGAATTGATTTTCTGCCGTCGCTTTGTCACCAAAGAAAGTTTTCAACATACTAATGAAAAATTTAGGTGTGTTACTCCAATAATTGACCTGACCTTTTTGTGAAAGTTTCGGTGTAATGCGATTGAGATAAGTTTCTAAAGAAATATCTTTATCGGTTGGTAAGCCCATATAGCCCGGCAACATATGCGGGAATAGACCTAAGTCAGTAATTCCTTGTACATTTGAGTGCCCACGCAACGCATTGACACCACCACCGGAAACACCTATATTACCGAGTAATAGCTGGATCATTGCCATAGTACGAATATTTTGTGAACCAACAGTGTGTTGAGTCCACCCCAATGCGTACATAAATGTAGCAGCTTTCGCTGGATCGGCTGTTTTAGCGATTTCGGTACAGAATGTTAAGAAATCTTTTTGTTTTGTTCCACAAATACGTTCAACCATTTCAGGCGTATAGCGAGAAACGTGTTTTTTCAATAGGTTAATGACACAATGCGGATCTTGCATAGTCATATCACGTTTAGCGAAACCCTCTTCGTCCAATTGATAAGACCAAGTAGATTTATCATATTGACGTTTTTCAGGATCATAACCGCTGAATAGCCCATCTTCAAAGTTGAAGCCTTCATTTACCAAGAAAGTTGCATTGGTATAGTGTTTAACATATTCGTGTTGGATCTTATCGTTGCTTAATAGATAGTTAATTACCCCTGAGAGGAATGCAATATCAGTACCTGAACGAATCGGCATATAAATATCGGCGACAGAAGCGGTACGGTGGAAACGTGGATCTACCACCATAATTTTTGCGCCATTGTTTTTCTTTGCTTCGATTGCCCAACGGAAACCGACAGGGTGTGCTTCAGCGGCATTACCACCCATCACGATAACGAGATCGGAGTTTTTAATATCAACCCAGTGATTGGTCATCGCACCGCGACCAAATGATGGAGCAAGACTTGCTACCGTTGGTCCGTGTCAGATACTCGCTTGGTTGTCTACAGAAAGGATACCCAACATTCTTGCCCATTTTTGAGTCAAAATGCCGGTTTCATTACTCGCAGCCGATGCTGCCAACATACCTGTGGTCAACCAACGGTTTACTGGAGTACCTTCCGCATTGTTTTCAATATAATTAGCATCGCGGTCATCTTTCATTAAACGAGCGATACGAGTAATTGCTTCGTGCCAAGAAATACGTTTCCATTCTTTAGAACCCGGAGCACGATATTCCGGATATTGCAAACGATTCGGACTGTTTACATAATCTAAGGCACCTGCGCCTTTTGGACAAAGCGCACCGCGGCTTACAGGATGATCTGGGTCGCCTTCGATATGGAACAATTTGCCTTTAACATTTTTTGCTTTATCGCCAATGGAATAAAGTAACATTCCACAGCCAACAGCACAGTAAGTACAGGTATTTCTCGTTTCTGTCGTGTGTAATAATTTATACTCACGAGGAGCAGCTAATGCCGCTTCCGGTGCGAATCCGAGCATAGCGGCACTTGTGCCAGCCATTCCACCTGCACAGATCTTAAAGAATTTTCTTCTTGTGACCTGCATAGATACTCCTTGTTGGATAGTAATAGAGTGGTTAATAAATTGCATTAATTTGTGATTAAAATGTAATCCTTACATTTGGGGTGTAGGTTACTCTTTCTTTGTAATATAATCAACGCTCAATTGATTATTTGAATTTAAAGATTACTGTCAGCAAGCATATGCCGATTGGTAGAAAGATACACCTACTTATTATAGGTATTTTGGGGAAAATATGATGCAGTTCATTAATAAGAAAAGTGTTTTTTATCAAAAAAAAGTGAATTATTGTGAGCAAATCTTGATTCCAAAAGAAAAAATAGAAACGTTAGCAGTCGAAATGCCAGTCGCTTTGGTTTATAACGATATTTCTCACAGTGTGATGATGTGTACTCCTCACGACTTAGAAGATTTTGCTATTGGTTTTTCTTTAACCGAAGGCATTATTGATGATCCGAAACAGATTTATGGCATTGATGTTGAACCTAGTTGCGCAGGGATTGAAGTTCAAATAGAACTGTCCACGCGCAAATTTGTCGATTTGAAGCAATATCGGCGAAATTTAGTTGGTAAAACCGGTTGTGGTGTTTGTGGTGTAGAACAATTACAACAGGTGAAACGTCATTATGCTCCTATTACTCCGACATTTACATTGGAGTTAAATCAGCTAGATAGCTGTTTAACACAACTGGAGCAACATCAACCTTTGGCACAAGTAACTGGTGCAACACACGCCGCTGCTTTTTTTGATCCACAAGGTGAATTGTTAGCAATTCGTGAAGATGTTGGGCGACACGTTGCCTTAGATAAATTGTTAGGTTGGTATGCAACTCATCAGCGCCCACAAGGGTTTATTTTTGTTAGTAGCCGAGCGAGTTATGAAATGGTACAAAAATGTTTAGCTTGTGGTGTCGAAGTGATGGTAGCAATTTCTGCCCCGACCGCGTTAGCGGTAGAAATGGCGGAGCAACATAACCTCACTTTATTTGGTTTTGCCCGCCACGGACGTGTTACGCAATATAGCGGTTTTTCGCAAACTTAAAATGCAACCTCTTCCAAAAATCAGAGAAATTCATTAGCTATGATTCTGTGAATTGAAATCTTCCTCGCACTTTTAATTAAAAAGATATTGCTCAAGTGTGTTAGCAATGCCGTTTTCATCGTTGCTAAGGGTGACCAATTTTGCCTGTTGCTTCACTTCAGGTTCAGCATTGCCCATTGCGACACCTAAGCCAACGCTCGATAGCATACTAGTATCATTATGATTATCGCCAAATGCAATTACCTGTTGTGGATCGATTTGCCACGATTGTAATAATTCCAATAAACGTCCGCCTTTGCTGTTGCCAACATTAGCAATATCAACACGATCAACCCACGACCATTCACAACTGAATTGATCCGCCGGCAGTTGATTCACCACTTGCAACATCACTTCCCGATTAGGTGCGCTGATGACACACTTCCAAATAATATCGCCACTGGTAATAAAGTGATAGAGATCAGAAACTTGGCAGACATTTGGACGAACCGACTCATCGCAATTATCTGCCCACATTTTAAATTTAGTCATATGCGGATTAAATACCTGAAAGTTCATTGCATCTCGGGAATAGAGCAGAACGTGAGATCCGTATTGATTTGCAAGATCTAAAATGCGTTTTGCTTTTGTAGCGGTTAAAGGATTGGCAGCTAACACCTGATCATTTTGCATTTGATATAAATAAGTGCCGTTACAACAAATTACTGGCGTATCTAAGCCAAGTTGGTGATAGTACGGTTTTACAGCAGTATGATGTCGACCGGTTACTAATACTACTTTTTTGCCGAGTGTTTTTGCTTTTTGTATAGCTTGAACACTGCTGGGCAAAATTTCGCCGTTACTGTTTAATAGTGTTCCGTCTAAATCAAAAGCGACAACTTGATAAGACATAATTTTCCCCTAAAAATAAGAATGGGGTGCATAAACACCCCATTAAGTTGCTAAATATTATAATAAACCGGCAGTTTGCAATGCTTTAATCACTTTCGGCTGTGCTGCTTCACTTAATACAGTAAGTGGTAAACGCAGTGTCGGTTCATCAATTAAGCCTAGTCTGTAACAAGCCCATTTCACTGGAATTGGATTCGATTCAACAAACAGATCGTGGTGCAATGCCATTAAACGTTGATTAATTTTTTCAGCTTCATCAAATTTACCTGCTAATGCGAGTTGACAAATTTTTGCCATATCTACCGCTGCCACATTAGTCGTAACTGAAATAACGCCTTCTGCGCCCTCTTTCATAGAGTCTAAGAAAGTCGCATCATCACCGCTTAATACAATGAAGTCTTCACCGGCAAGCTGTTTGATTTTTTTTACACGGCTAACATCACCGGTTGCCTCTTTAATACCGACAATATTATCGATTTTAGATAAACGACCAACTGTTTCAGGCAATAAATCGCTACCAGTACGTCCTGGAACGTTGTAAAGAATTTGAGGTAAGTCTGTACATTCAGCAATGGTTTTAAAATGAAGATACATCCCTTCCTGTGTCGGTTTGTTGTAGTAAGGCACTACAGTTAAACAACCAGATATACCGCTGCCGTTTAATAATTTAGTCATTGTAACAGCTTCACTGGTGGCATTTGCGCCAGTCCCTGCAATTACTGGAATGCGACCATCGGCAAATTCGAGTGTTTTTAAAATCGTTTTAATGTTCTCTTCAATACTTAATGTTGCTGATTCACCACTGGTTCCTACAGAAACAATAGCATCAGTGCCAGCATCGATATGATAATTAACCAATTTTTTTAATTGTCCATAATTGACTTCGCCTGCACTATCCATTGGGGTAACAAGGGCAACAATACTGCCTGAAAATAAAGGTTGTGATGACATAAATTTCTCCTGAGCGTTTGTTCGCTGTAATATAAAATATGTAGAAAAACAATATTTTCTAGATTGCCAAAATTACCTTACATTGCAAGCAATTTTTTTATTTTTCACTATAATTTATTTGAGCTATAACAAACTCGCTACAGCTTACAACGGTTTAACTACATTGTTTAAGTGAAGGCTGATAAATAACTTAAAGGAGAAAATCAATGAAAACTTTAACCGCAGGTGCAAAAGCACCGGAATTTACCTTATTAGATCAACACTCTCAACCGGTATCATTAAACGAATTTCGGGGGCAAAAAGTGTTAGTCTATTTTTATCCGAAAGCCTTAACACCGGGATGTACAACTCAAGCGTGCGGTATTCGTGATACACAGGCACAGTGGTTGGCGCTGAATGTGAAAGTGTTGGGTATCAGTCCGGATTTGCCCGCAAAATTGGCACAATTTGAACAAAAGAAAGAGCTTAATTTCACTCTGTTATCCGATCCAGAACACAAAGTCGCAGAGGCTTTCGGTGTTTGGGGAGCGAAAAAATTTATGGGCAGAACATTTGATGGCATTCATCGCATCAGTTTTTTAATTAACGAACAAGGGGAGATTGAAAAAGTATTCGATAAGTTCAAAACCGGAGAGCATCATCAGGTTGTGATTGATTATTTAAAATCTTAATTATCATTATCTTTTTATATAAAACCTTCTGATTTTCTCTAAAAGGAAAAGGTATTAAACGTTTTCTAGATTTTAGAGAAGAGGTTTAGAATTCAGTTATTGAAAATAATTTTCAAAAAGAGAAAGTTCAAAATAGAGAATTATAAATAACTTAAAGGTCTAGATTTTCATCTAGACCTTATTTGCAACTTGAATATTATTGAATATTAAATCTCAGCGAATCTCAAGTATCGCCCTCTTAAACTAAGAGGGCAGATTATCTTACCACTGATACCCAACGCCAATTCCACCAGTAAAGTCATTTTGCGTATTATGGCTAGCACTGGCTTTAATGATTAATTTACCATTATCTGCAACACGAGATACCCCTAAGGCAATAGCAGATTGCCCTTTATGGTAACCCGTGGAAACGGCAACCATACTCTTACCTGGAAGATAGGCTTGAGGTAAATTCGCCATTGCAGCGGAAGAAGCCGCAACGCCACTGATGTTTTGAGAAAGATTATTCAGTTGTTGATTGATATTTGATGCAACACCTTTCAACTGACTTACATTCACCGCATCAGTATCGGCAGCTCCAGCAGCTATGTTAGTTAAACGGCGGTATTCTCCCTCTTTACCGAAAGATACCTCACCAATAACCTCACTGCCTTTACCTACAGCTTGCTCGTGTGCATACACAGTGGCAGCTTGTAACGCTTCTAAAGATTGTAAAGCGTGAGCACCACTACCCAATGCAACACTACTTGCATTTGTATCAACACGCGTGTTATTACCAATGGCAATACCTTGTATGTTCGTATCAAGCCCACTATTGACCACATTCACATAACTGTTGCTTCCCATTACTAAGGCTCCGTTTGATCCTTGTGTAACAGTTACATCATTCCCCATTGCCATAACACCTTGGGTTTTCTCACTTAATGCGGTGATTTTCTCATTAATTGCTTCGCGTTTTTCCATATAATCCGCAAGTGCGGTGTTATATTCCGCCATTTTTTCTAAATAAGCATTAACTCTGTTTTGATAATCTTGATCAGATTCCGTTGCACCTTTCGCTTCCAATTTTCTTGGACGAGTAGGGCGAGTTAATGCTTTCCGTTCTTCAACTAATTTTGTCAAATCATCTCCTGCGCCCAGCGTACTGTTATTACCAACTAAGTAACTGCTTTTTGCATTAATGATACTTGGGTCACCGAAAGCACCCGAGTTATTCCCGAAAACCTCATTCCCTGTTCCGACACTAATGCTATCACTACCGTGAACACTGCCTTCAGAACCAATAACAATACTGTTTTTCCCTTTAACTACAGAACCACTACCTATCGCCAAAGAATTTTCTCCTTCAGCACTTGATTGATAGCCGATAGCTGTCGAATACGCACCACTTGCACTGGAGTCTTCTGTATTGCTCGCTTGATTCGTCTGTTGTGTTTTGCCATCATTGGTATGGAAGAACTTAATCCCTTGCTCGTTCATATTGCTAATTGCAGTATATACCGAGTTGGTTAAATACTCTTTCTGTTCAGAAACATTATAGGTTTTAAGTACAGGTTTACCACCTTCTACAAAAACATCCTTACCATTCGGTTCACCTTCAAAGATGGTACCATCATCTAATCCTTTATTATTTTTATTAACCTTTTTATTCTCGATATTAATATCACTACTTCCCGTTACAGCTTTAGTAAGTTCTTTTAACTGTGCAATAGTCACAGCATCACCATCATTCTCACCTTTTGCCAAGTTAGTGATTTTATTGCCTCCGTTATTTAAACCCTCACTAGTCAGTGAAACAACACTTTTTGCTGGAGGTGTAATAGTGATTCCCTCCCCATTTACAGTGGTTGTATTTCCCTTTGCGTCTTTAAATTCAGATGATGTTAGGTTTTTCAGATCTTTAGCTAACTGCACTGTTAAGCTATTCTCTGTGGCATTACTTTTCACATTAATATTGCCTGTTGCACTTTCAAAGTCTTTTGCTTTAGCGGCATCAACGCCATCACCTACCACTTTCAGTTGCGTACCTAATGGACGATGAACATTTTCTTCATTGTTACCCACAAAGTTCAATCCAGCTTGAGCAAGTGCTTGTAAATCACCAACCGTTGCCACTTTGTTTAATGATGCACCAGATTGCGTCAGTAAGCCAGACTTACCATCCTCTCCTATAATGGCTTTTTTCGCTGCATCAGCAGCAATCGGTGTCGCTGTTTTATCCAACCCTAAGCCACTTTTCACATTGCCCATTTGAACTGGAGAAGTAGTTGAGCCATCTGGATTCACTGTTGTTGAAACAATGCTATCTTTAGCCACTTCTTTTGGTATCTCTGTATCAGCCAAAGCGGTAGCTGAAGAACCATCTTTCGCAATAGGCTTGCCATCTTTAAATGTTGTTCCCTCTGGATACCATTTATCATCAGGTCCTTGTACTTTATCACCCACTTTTTCAGCAACATAATATTTGCCATCAGAACCTTTTACTAAACGCTTGCCCTCAGAATCAGTATAAACTAGGTTTCCAGCAGCTCCATCACGCAAGGCTTGGATTTTATCCAAAACAGATTTTCCATTTAAACCATCAGCACCGCTTGGACCAGTAGCACTATCAATTGGTAAAGTATTCGGTGTGCTTACACCCAATTTATCCGCAAGATCTTTTAATGCTCCTTCTGTAGCTGCATTATTACGGTTATTGCCTGTACCATAATCACTGTTCAATGGGCCATTACCGTCTTTCCCTACTAGGGTGCGCTCAGCCAAGTTTGAAATAGTGCCATCTTTACCATTAACACTGATACCTTTTGAGCCGTCTTCTTTAGTAAAATTCAAACTATCTTTACTCAGTGAAGACTTAGCCCCATCAGGATTTGTCGCATCACTAAAGGTAAGAGATTCTGGCTTAAGTTCCGCTTTATTTTCTCCATTCGTAAGCGTTGTGCCGCCTAAACCATAGCTCGCACTTTGTCCATTTTTATTATCAGAACCTGTAATTTTTATCCCTTCAGAATTAAAGGTAGCACTTTGCCCATCTTTCTTTTCTGTTGTAATAGAAGAAATAGCTGAAATATCCTTCGCCAATTTCACTATTAACGCATTGTTATCAGGATCAGTAACCACACCAATATTATTATTGGTTAAGTTCTCAGAATTAGTTACCCCACCTTTCACGTTCAGTTTCTCACCTAATTTGCGAGAAACTGCCTTACCACTATCTCCACCAAAAGATAAGCCTTTATTAGTCAATTCAGTTTCTAATTTAGTTTCTAACGCAGTGGTAACCCCAGCAAGATCTTCCACATTCACAACACTAGAGCCTTTATCTTTTGCCGCTTCTTTAAGGTGATCTAACATTGTTTTATCTTGTGTTGCAGGTTTAATCGCACTTTTCACACCAGATAAGGTTTTATTATTTAATGCGAGATCATCGTCATTAAAGGTTAATTGTGCCTTTTGATCTTCAGGTTTTGTTGATGTTTTATCTGTTACCGAATCTTTAAAGCCACCGCCGATACTCGTGATATTCGTCAGCACCTTGCTTAACTGAATCACTAATTTGTTATTCGCTGGGTCGCCAAAAACATTGATATTTCCGACCGCACTTGCAAAATCAGTCGCTGAGTTATCGCCAACAATCTCTAATTTCGTACCAAGTGGACGGTGAACAACCGCTTTAGTATTATTTCCATTAAAATCCAATCCTGCTTGAGCCAAGGCTTGTAAATCACCAACGGTTGCTACTTTATTGAGGTTGTTAGCCCCTTCCATTGCCAATAGTCCCGTTTTGCCATCTTTACCATTTAACGCATCTTTCGCTTGTTGTGCGGTGATTGCTTTTGGTGAGGAAACCGTTCCCGTACCATCTTTTCCTGTGCCATCTAAACCTAAGCCACTTTTCACATTGCCCATTTGAACTGGATTTTTGGTTGAGCCATCTGGATTCACTGTTGTTGAAACAATGCTATCTTTAGCCACTTCTTTTGGTTTATCCGCATCAGCCAAAGCGGTAGCTGGAGAACCATCTTTAATAGGATTGCCATCTTTAAATGTTGTTCCCTCTGGATACCATTCACCATTAGGTCCTTGTACTTTATCACCCACTTTTTCAGCAACATAATATTTGCCATCAGAACCTTTTACTAAACGCTCACCCTTTTGGTTTGTATAAACCACATTACCTGCTAAACCATCTCGTAAAGCATGAATTTGTTCTGTTAGGCTTTTGCCATTTAAGCCATCATCCCCCGCAGGTGAAGTTTGTGCATTCGGTGCGTCAGCTGGAGCAGTACCAATTTTGTCATTAATATTTTGTAAACTTTTATTAACATTATCAGGTAAATTATTTAATTTCTCTTTTAAATCGCTATCTAAATCAATGGTTAAGGTTTGCCCTGTTGCTTTTGTTGTAACATAACTAGAAGTTCCTAGTACTTTAAGAGCTTGTTTTTTTAAATCAACTTTAGTATTAGTATCATCTGCTACATCGACTCCCACAGTAGGATTATTATCCCCTCTAAATGCCAAAGAAGAACTTAGGCTACTAGTAGCTTTGTTAATAGCGTTTGCAATATTTTCAGCAGACACCAATTTATTTTTATTTTCTTCTGTTACGGAAACAGCACCTGTGGTTTTATCATTGTCTAAGTCTGTGGTTTGTACATTAAATTTTACTGTTGCTGTATTATTATCAGCAGACATTACCACACTTGCTGTAGTTAGATCTCCATTAGCAAAGTTTACTTTTTTGCCTGCACCAATATCCCCTTTCTTTGTGCTGCCTTGTTGAATTTCCCAACCAGAATTTACTGCATTTGTAATCTGGCTAATAGCTTGAGTGATGGTAGTTGGTGCAGTATTGTTATTCCCATTGACGGCTGTTAATGATGTGTTACCTAGTTTTCCATCAGTGTAAGATTTTGCATCCTTAATAGCTTCTGTTTTTGCTGTACTAATATCATTTGCTAGTGTTTTTGTGCCAGCAAGCTCTTTTATACCATCTTCATTTAAAGCGAGATTGAAGGTTTTCTTTTGACTTGTCTGATCTGTTTGTGAACTTACCGTTAAAGCTGTTGAACTGCTTTTTACATCCACTAACCCTGTAATAACACTTTTACCCGCATTGGTAAGATTACTCAACTCAGTATCTGCTTTACCTGATGAAAGCTGAGTTACCTTAGTTTCCATTTGATCTACTTTAGCTAAAGTATCTTTGGTTGTTTTATCAAGAGAAATGCTTACATCTGAGCCTGAAGCTGTGGTGGTAATGCCACCACCGGAAGCCCCTTTAATGCCAAAACTAGAATTTGTTTTACGATTTTTTTCATCGGTGGTTGAACCATTATTTCCTTCTAACTTAATTGTGCTTTCTGCAATTGTTTTAATTGCCTCATGTACAGTGTTTTTCTGTGTGCCCCCAATATTAGAAAAACTCAACTGACCTAATGTATCGCCATTTGTTTTAACAACTGCCGCATTACCACCTAAATTGCTAACAAGCGTTGTGGCTAAATTACCTAATGCAAGATTAGTGCGATAAAGTTGTGAACCATTAACGGCATCCATTGAATCGGCACTTAATTTACCTGCGGCAACATGTTGTAACGTTCTGCCCCCTGCTGGTCCAATGCTAAATACACTTGTTGGAGTTCCCGTGAACCCACCATAAGTTAAACCGCCAATCTCTGCCGAGCTATAAGAACTTATGCCACGTGTTTCACCATTGGTTGCAACTGTAGAATTATTACCAATTACAACAGAATCATTATAAGAGTCTTTTAGATTAATATTGTTACCGATCACCACGCCATTTTGTGATTGATTTGAAGAATTATTCCCCAATACAAGTGCATTTTGTGACTGACTTGAAGATTCATTTCCTAAAACAATAGCGTTTTCTGCATTCGCCTTAGCTTTTTTACCAATCGCAATTGCCCCTTCTTCCCAAGCTTTAGCTTGATAACCTTGAGCAATGGCATAATTTGTTCTTGCCACAGATTCTGTACCCAATGCAAGAGCCGCTGTTCCATTAGCGATGGTTTTTACCCCGACAGAAGCCGACCTATCTCCCAATGCAATAGCTTTTACCCCTAACGCTGCATCTTCTTTATTAGAAGATGTGTTTTGGGCAGTAATTTTACTTTCCATTGTGGTTGAGCCATCCGTTCCCGTTTTGAGCGTGGAGGTAATTAATTGATATTTCGATGAATTGTCTTTTAGAGAACCGCTTCCATTAGAAGTTTGATAGGTCTGCTCAGGTTGGGTGATTGTGCTATAACCATCGTTATTAATATCATTAAATTTTGCAAAATCTAGTTGGTAATTCCCTAAAGCATTGGAGAATGTTCCCATTGCCACAGAGGCTTCGCCCATTCCTTTTGATTCGCTACCAATGGCAACGCTGTAGCTATCTCGAGCAACAGAACGTGTTCCCACGGATAAGGCATTTGTGCCACTGGCAATGCTCTTCATTCCCAGAGAAACAGATTGCAAACCAAAAGCAGAAGATTTAAAACCTAAAGCAACATTATCGCCGCCTTTATTAGAACTTAGTTTATTATTAGAATTAGTGATGAGATGAAATGCCTCTCCTGAAGACTTTGCATAAAGACTATCAAAAGAATCAGCTAAACCAAAATTGGAATTTAAAACTGAACTTCCTTTCGCATTGCTGAATGCCCCGTAAGCGGTATCTCCCGTACTCCAGCCTATAGCAGTTCGTCCGACCACAGTACCATTATTTCCAGCAGGATGTTGTCCATCTTTACCTACATATGCTGCATCGTTATTTGTTTCTCCTGCACCAATAACAATTGAGCCAGCTACACTACTTCTTCTTTGCCCCCCCCCTGCCGCATAATCAGTTGCTACAGCAACAGAAGATAAAGATGTTAAGATTACAAGTGTAGTTAATTTCTTCCCTTTATTTGCTTTTCCTTTCCCTTTTGCTAATTCTGAAACCACTTTAAATAAGCCTAAAATCGGGTCAAAAATAATTTTATAAACTTTGTTCATTGCAATGCTCCATAAATTCCTAATTGCTATTCTTCAAATGAAAAACAGCACAATTTTGACTGTTTTTGTTTCTTGTAAAAAATCCGTTTCTTACGAAAAATGTGATTAATACAAAAACGAAATATTTCAAAAAATCTGAATGTTACTCAAATATTGTACAAAAATTTCGGGGATTTTATAGACATAAATGAAATATAGATATAACTCATTTTAGTTATGTTTGTTATAAAATGGCTATTGATGAAATAGGTATGTAAAAATTTAAATAAGAAAATCAGTACTTTTAAATAGTTTTCTAATACAAAAATAAGTTTAAACTATTTACAGCAGTCATTTAGCTTACTTTTCCTATAAATTTTCCGGTAGATGAGAACTTATTCTTAATATTCTAATATGAAAATTTACTATCCTGTTTTTTACTATGAACAATTTGGAAAAAATATTACTGTTTTCCTTGAATTTTTTTCAGCCAGTCTAAAAATGGTTGTGCTTCTAAAAAGCCGGTAATACGGCTATTGGCAATTTCATTTCCCTGTTGATCAAAAAAGAGAATGGTTGGTAAGCCTAGCACATTATATTTCTTACTTAATATCTGATTTTCTACACTATTTTTTGTCATATCGACTCGAATTAATAAAATTTGAGACAACTTTTGTTGTACTTGTGGCTGATTAAAGGTTTTATGTTCAAACTCTTTACAAGCAACACACCAGTCAGCATAAAGATCAACCATTGCGATTTGATGAGGATTTTGTTGCAATTGTTGTTGTAATTGATTAAGTGAAGTTACAGTGATAAAGGTTTTATCGCTATTACTACCATTGCTATTTTGCCAATATTGTTGCCAACTGAAGTAAAGCGGAGTGGTAGATAAAACAATGCCGATAAGAGCAAAAAGCTGCCAAAAACGATGTTTTTTACCAACGATAGTAATAAACCAACTAAAAGAAGAGATACCCAATAATGACCACAAAATCTGTTCCCAATAAGTCGGTAAAATACGGGAAAGCAGAATAATCGGCAATGCTAGCAGTACAAAACCGAAGGCAACTTTCACATTTTCTAGCCAAGCACCGGACTTAGGTAGAATTTTATTGCCGAAGATGGTAATTGCAATTAATGGTACGCCCATTCCTAAGGCTAATAAATAGAGTGTTAATGCACCGGTCAGTAGATCACCGGACTGTGTGACATAAAGCAGCGCTGCTGAAAGCGGCGCAGATGTGCAGGGTGAAGCAATTAAACCAGCAATAGCACCCATTATAAATACGCCACCATAAATACCAGCAGATTGTTTTTGACTTAATGCATTCAATTTAGTTTGCCAGCTAGAGGGGATTTGTAAATTAAATAAACCGAACATAGAGCAGGCAAGTAGAATAAATAAAAGCGCAAAGAAAGCCAATACATAAGGGCTTTGCAACCACGCTTGTAAGGAAAGCCCGACAGCAGCGACAGCTAATCCTAATAATGCATAAGTGAACGCCATTCCTTGAACATATACAAAACTGAGTAATAGTGCTTTAGCTGTATTAGCACGTTGTTTTTGCCCAATTACCAATGCTGATAGTAAAGGCAGCATAGGCAATACACAAGGGGTGAAGGCTAAACCTATACCGAGTAGAAAAAACCAAAATGCAGCATATTTGCTTTGGAATAACTGTTGAGTGAGAGATGTTTCCTGATTATTTGTCGTATTTGTGTTTAATGTATCGTGGTTTAATAGCTCTGTAAGCTGTATTTGTCGTGTTTGTGGTGGATAACATAAACCTGCGGTACACCCTTGATAGCTCACTTCTAAACTGCCTTCTGCGTGGAAAATACCTTGTTTTGGTAACAATTTGATTTCTAAGCCCTGTTCATAGACTTGTGTATTACCGAAATAGGGATCTTGATGACTTTTTTCTACAATTGGCTCAATTTGTTGTGTAAATGCAATATTTTCACCTTTAACCTGAATTGTATGTTTATAGAGATAATAATTGGGTTGAATCTCCCAATGTAGGATGATTTGTTGTGCTTGTGCCTGTACTGAAAATGGAAATGCTTGTTCGACAGTAAGAAATTCCGCTTTTTTATCAAATAGACCTGCATAAGCACTAGAAAATAGGTTAACAAGGAAAATGATACAAAAAAGTTGCCAATATTTTTTAATCATAAGTCAGCTATCACACATTAAAATATTAAAGACACGAAGTTTAGCATACTTATGCTGAATTTCTTACTTGAAGTTGCTATACTCTTGCTGTTTTGACTTATGTAATAGACAGAGGAAACAATGCCTATCAACTTTTTTCGTATTTTCCAAGAAAGTGGTTATTTTGTTCGCAATCGCTATCCGATTGTGATCACCTTTATCGTTTTATTTGCCTTAAACTCATTGGTGTTTCAACTTATAGTGAATTCATACGGTGGTTTAGAAAAATTATTGTCTACTCCGACATTAATTCCGTCACCACTTGTTTTTGCCGCATTCATCAATTTGTTTTTAACGTTGTTGTTTACGGTTTGGTTTATTTTGACAGTCGATCAAATTTTAACGAATCGTATCAACGATATGTTCCTTTATTTGGGGGAAGCGTTAAAAAAAGTATTTGGTTTTGCCGGCTATAATATTATTTTGTTGCTGGCTTTTTTCCCAATGTTTATGGGGTTGAGTGCTTTAACCATTTCAAATGATGTAACTACATTAGTGATCAGTGCTATTGTTTCATTTGTTATCAGTGGTTATTTTTTAACTAAAGTAGCACTGTTGCCGTTTGCCTATTTATTGGAACCGGAAAAGCAGGGCTTAGGTAAATTGTATCAATTAATTAATCAACGTCGTCAATGGAAAGCTATTCTAGGTTATCTTTTTTTGGTTTATGTGCTACCTATGATGGTTAGCAATCAATTAATTTTATTGTTAGGCAAAAATTTAGTGGTGGTTTCAACCATTCTCACTGCTTTTATTAATCTGTTTTCGCTTATTTTTGCTTATCGTTTTTATCGTGTGTTTATGAAAAAAGTATCATTATGAAACAACTATTAGAATTTATTCCACTTATTCTCTTTTTTGCCGTTTATAAATTTTTTGGCGTGCGTGAGGCGGCAATTACCTTAATTATCGCCACAATGATTCAATTTGCGATTTTGAAAATCAAATACGGCAAAATTGAGAAATCACAATGGATTATGGCAATAGCTATCATCTTTTTCGGTAGTTTGACAGCCTATTTTAATGATCTTGAATTTTTGAAATGGAAAGTCACCATTGTTTATGCATTATTTGCTTTGATTTTATTAATTAGCCAGTTTGGCTTTAAGAAATTATTGATAAAAAGTATGCTAGGCAAGGAAATTGAACTGCCACAGAAAGTATGGGAAAACCTCAATTTGGGATGGGGAATTTTCTTTATTATCTGTATGTTGATTAATATTTATGTCAGCCTGTTTTTATCAGATGATATCTGGGTGGATTTTAAATCTTTCGGCTTTTTTGGTTTGACTTTGGCAGCATCACTATTAACCGGTGTTTATATTTATCCGCATCTTGCACAACAAAAAAATAGGGATGAAAAATGAGTACGACAGAGCGTGTGCCAAGTGGCACTTTGTTGTTAAGAACATTGGCAATGCCTTCTGACACCAACGCCAATGGTGATATTTTCGGCGGTTGGATTATGTCGCAAATGGATATTGGTGGTGCGATTTTAGCTAATGAAATTGCACATCGGCGTGTGGTTACTGTACACGTTAATAACATTACATTTCATAAGCCGGTGTCGGTTGGTGATATTGTATGTTGTTACGGACGCTGTACTCGAGTTGGTAATACTTCGTTGCAAATAGAAGTGGAGGTGTGGGTAAAACACGCATTTCGAGATTTTGTTTCCAAACGTGATTTAGTAACTGAAGCTGTATTCACTTATGTTGCAATAGATGAATACGGCAAGCCTTATCCTATTCCGAAAGAAAATAACGTAGAATTGGAACAGGCATTGCAAATGATTAAACAACATCAAGATAAGGAGTAATTATGTACTATGTGATTTTTGCCCAAGATTTACCCGACACTTTAGAACAACGTTTAGCAGTGCGTGAAAAACATCTCGCGCGTTTATCTGCATTGCAACAACAAGGACGTTTATTAACTGCTGGCCCGAACCCAGCAATTGATGATGAAAATCCGGGTACAGCCGGATTTACTGGTTCAACAGTTATTGCTGAATTTTCTTCTTTGGCAGAAGCACAAAATTGGGCGGCACAAGATCCTTATGTAGAGGCAGGTGTTTACGGTGATGTGATCGTAAAACCTTTTAAGAAAGTGTTCTAATGATTTTTGTATTTTACAAAATTTAATTGTTTAACAGATAGATGAAACAAGACCGCCTTAGAGCGGTCTTGTTATTTTTGTAGAAGAGAAGAATTACATCAATACATTGGCTAAACTGATACCAACCACACATCCGACAACTACACCGATTAGACCCGGCATCATAAAGCTGTGGTTGAAATAGTATTTACCGATTTTGGTTGTACCGGATACGTCAAAATTGACGGTCGCAATGTCTGATGGGTAGTTAGGAATAAAGAAGTAACCATAGGTTGCAGGAAGTAAACCAACCAATAACGGAGCTGGCAATCCCATAGCGATACCTACCGGTAATAACATTCTTCCGGTTGCAGCTTGGCTGTTGATAACAACGGATACAGCGAAGAGTGCAAATGCGAATGTCCACGGATAAGCCTGAATCATTTCGGTGATACCGGCTTTGAAAGAAGGCATTGCATAAGTGAAATAGGTGTCACTCATCCACGCGATACCATAAATAGCAATTGCTGCTACCATACCTGATTTAAACACTACGCCGTTTGGTACTTTCTTAGGATCAGTTTTAGTTAGAAGCAGAATTACACCGGCGAAAGCTAGCATCATCATTTGAATGATGACACCCATTGAAATCGCTTTTGATTCTCCGATAGTACGGATTGCTGGAATCATTGCCACGATTACGATACAAACTAAGGCAAAAAGGAATAACAATACGGAATTTTTTGCTGAAGCCGGCAATGTTTCATTTAAACTGGTACTGGTAGTACTTTGAATTAATTTTCTCCATTCTGGATCTTGCAAACGACGTTGATATTCTGGATCATCTTTTAACTCTTTACCACGGCGTAAGCTATAAAGTGAAAGTGCCAACACTCCACAAAAAGTTGCTGGGATAGTGATAGATACGATGGTTAATAATGTAATGTGAGAGAATCCTGGGAGTTCTGAGATTTGCCCTAAATAGTAAACTACTGCTGCGGAAATTGGGCTGGCGGTAATTCCAATTTGTGAAGAAACGGATGCCGCTGCCATAGGACGTTCCGGACGGATTCCGTTTTTCAAGGCAATATCGCCTATAATCGGCATAATGGTATAAACGGCGTGACCTGTTCCCAAAATCACAGTCATAAAATAGGTAACCATTGGACCGAGAATAGTGACACGTTTAGGGTTACTACGAAGAATACGTTCCGCAATCTGTAACATATATTTTAAACCGCCGGCGGCTTCAAGCACGGAAGCACAGGTAACAACGGCGATAATAATTAACATCACATCAATTGGCGGGGAAGATGGCGGCATACGTAGGATAAAGACTTCGACTAACAGACCGATACCGGAAACGACCCCTAGCCCGACGCCACCAAAACGGCTGCCGACATAGAGGAAGAACAGCAACAGAATAAATTCAGCATATAGCATAAAAACCTCATAAAAATTGTTGGAAAGATAACTAAACTGGGGTAATCATAATGAAAGCGTAAAAGATCGCAACAGAAATTTTAAAAAAATTAATAAAATTTCAAAAAAAGTTTACCAATATCAATTTTAGGTTAAGTTTTAAACAAAAATGTAAGGTCGGTTACATTTTTAACAGAAAGTGTAGGCAGAGTTGTCGCTTCTGGAAAATCAAATAATGATTGTTGTTGGCTGTTAATCCATACCGCTTGGCAACCGCTTTCAATTGCTCCTTGAACATCGGTAACAAGGTTATCGCCAACGTGTAATATCTGTTGCATCGTGCATTGAAAATGATGAGCTGTTTGTTGGAAAAGATCTGGATGGGGTTTAGCTCTTCCGTGTTCACCACCACGTAAAATCAGTTGAAATTGATCCAAGCCAATTCTAGGTGGATAAACATTGCCGTTGCTAATGGCAACGAGAGGGTAATGTTTTGCAAGTTCTGTTAAAAATTGACGATTTTGTGTCGGAACATTAATTTTATGTCGCCATTCGATAAACAATTGCATACTTTGTTGAATAATGTTTTCAATATCGGCGTCTTTTATGCCTTGAGCTTGAAGTAGATGTGTTGCTGCGGTTTCTCGCCATACAATTACATCTTCATAGCGAATTGGATCTTGTTGAAAAAGTTGTTGTTTATAATTTTGCCAATTATTGATATCAATTGATGCCAGTTGTTGCAGGCAATCAAGAAATGCTTGTTCTGCTGCTCTGATCACAAAATAGTTATCGTATAAAGTGTCATCTAAATCGAAAGTTATCACTCTAATTGGTTGTAATTGGCGGTAAAAATGCAACATAACTATTCCTATTTTTTCCGTTTTGCACGAGGATGTGCGGAATCATAAACTTGCGCTAAGTGTTGAAAATTAAGGTGTGTATAAATTTGGGTGGTGGAGAGGTTTTCGTGTCCTAACAACTCTTGCACGGCGCGTAAATCCGAACTGGCTTCCAACATATGAGTGGCGAAAGAGTGGCGCAATTTATGCGGATTTAAATGGGCATTTAATCCTTGTTTAATGCCCCATTGTTCAAGGCGTTGTTGAATGGCAGAGCTGGTGAGGCGATGCCCTAAATGGCTGATAAACAAGGCATTATCTTGAGGATTGAATTGTAATCTTACCTCCAACCATTGATGTAACGCACCAGCGGCATAACGCCCAAATGGCAAAATACGCTCTTTGTTACCTTTACCTAAAACTTTTAATTCTCTCGCTTTAAAATTAATGTCTTCCAAATTGAGTCCTCTTAATTCGGAAAGACGTAAACCAGAACTGTACATCAATTCCATAATAGCTTTATCACGCAGTGAAAGTGGATCTTTACTTTTTATATCAAGTAATTGAGAAATAGATTCTGCATCAATACTTTTGGGTAGTCGTTTGCCAGCCTTTGGGGCGGAAATTCCATCAGTTGGGTTGACCTTAATTTGTTGATTGCGTAATAAAAATTGAAAGAAACCGCGCAGACTGGAAAGACGTAACGCCAAACTATGTTCGTGCAAACCTGATTTTTTCCCTTGTGTCAGGATAAATCTAATCACGCTCCCGTCCACTTGTCGCCAATCAGTAATGCCTTCATTAGTTAATAATTCAACACAAGCAACAATTTGTTGTTGGTAACTTTGCAACGTTTTCGCACTTAGCTGACGTTCAATACGCAGATAATCCCAATATTTTTCTAACCAATCTTGTAACATAACTATGCTTTCTTTGTTAACCATTGTTCGATTAATGGTTCAATTAAATCAACAATGGTTTCTAAAAAATCAGTTTTTTGACTACGATAGAAGTGATCTTCATTATGTGAGCTAAACACTAATACCGAATGATAAGGTTGATGATTCTGTTTTAATAAACAGAGAGCAACGGAACCGACAGGCAGTTCTTCAGGTAAAAATAACAATGATTTTTCTCGATTAGTAAGTTTTCCGAGATAAAAAGATTGCAAACCGAAACGTTCTAATCGAATGATTTCAAAAGCTTTTCTATCGATCCAATATTGCGCTTTAATCTCATTTTGTTCTTCCCAAACATCTTTGAGTAATAAAATTTTTGCACTTTTTAATTCTAATGCTTTTGCCCATTGGTTAAGATTTTGATTGGCTTTTGTAAAATTACCTGCTTGTAATAGTAATTTTTGCAAAGGCAACAAACTAAAAAAAAGCTCTTCATTCTGCTGTACGGTATTGCCAATTTGATAGAGCTGTTGCTCTAGTGTTGCGATTTTTTCACGTTGCCGCCCCAATTGTGCTTCCACTAAGGAAATCATCCCTTTACGTTGATGAGGAATTTGCATTTTATCCAATAATAACAAATGACGAGCGAAAAAGTCGGAATGATCATTTAAATAATCGTGAATTTGTTGCTCAAAATCAGCATTGATTTCACTCATAATTTCCCCTTAAAGCTGAATATTGCCGTCGTAAACAAAAGTTGCATCACCAGTCATATAGAGTGGATAACCAACACCTTGCCATTCAATAGTAAGTTTTCCTCCCGGTAATTCGACTTCGACTTGATTGTCGAGCAGCCCTTGCATAATACCGACCGCCACCGCCGCACAAGCACCGGTTCCGCAAGCCTGAGTTTCGCCAGCACCACGTTCAAAAACGCGTAATTTAATTTGTTTACGGTTAAGCACCTGCATAAAACTGATATTGGCACGAGCTGGAAAACGTTCGTGATGTTCAAGCAAAGGTCCAAGTTGCTCAACATTGGCGGTTTTCACGTCTTCAACTTGCAACACACAGTGTGGATTACCCATTGAAACGACACCACAAAGTACAGTTTGAATATCGGTGCGTAAAATGTAGTTCTTCTCAAATTTGTTGGCAATAAAAGGCACTTTTGCCGGCTCCCAAATTGGCTCACCCATATTAACACGCACTGTTTCATCATCATTGACTATTAAAATGATTTTACCTTTTGCTGTACTGACATTAATCTCTTTTTTATTGGTTAAGCCTTTAAGACGAACAAAACGGGCAAAGCATCTGGCACCGTTACCGCACTGCTCCACTTCGCTGCCATCTGCATTGAAAATCCGATAATGGAAATCTAATTCCGGATCGTAAGGTGGTTCTACTAGTAATAGTTGATCAAAACCAATCCCACGATTTCGATCTGCTAAACGACGGATAACATCTTCAGAAAAATAGACGCTCTGTGTAATGCCATCAACGACCATAAAATCGTTGCCTAAGCCGTGCATTTTAGAAAACTGCATATTTACCTCTAGCTTAAAATTTAATGTGATTATTATAGAGAGTTCGGTTGATAAAGTCTAAGCGGATCAATTATCAAATCCATTGGTAAAGCTGTTTATTGAGGCTTAATACGCTATACTAATGTGCAAAAAAATAATGGATTTTAGTTATGGCAAAACTCTATTTTTATTACTCTTCAATGAATGCAGGAAAATCAACTACTTTATTGCAATCTTCTTATAATTATCGTGAACGGGGAATGAATACCTTGGTTTATACCGCAGCGATCGATAATCGTTATGGTGTTGGTAAAGTGACTTCTCGTATCGGAATTGAAGAGAAGGCACAGCTATTTGAGCACCAAACGAATTTATTCGTAGAAATTGAAAGTGTTAATCAACAGCAACACCTCGATTGTATTTTAGTAGATGAGGCTCAGTTTTTAACTAAAGCTCAAGTCTATCAGCTTAGTGAAGTGGTTGATAAATTAAATATTCCAGTGTTATGTTACGGCTTAAGAACTGATTTTCAGGCGGAGCTATTTGAGGGAAGTCGTTATTTGTTAGCGTGGGCGGATCAACTGGAAGAACTGAAAACTATTTGTTATTGTGGTCGTAAAGCCAATTTTGTATTACGCTTAAACGAGCAGGGCGAAGTGATCAAAGAGGGACATCAGATTCAAATTGGTGGTAATGATCATTATTTGTCAGTTTGTCGCCGTCATTATAAAGAAAAAATGGGTTGTTAATTTCTAACAGGATTTTGTTATGACGTTTTCATCAATTGTTACGCCAAATCTAAATCAAACAAAACATATTGTTGCGATCGGCGGCGGACACGGCTTGGGAAGAGTAATGTCCGCTCTAAGTTTTATGCGTTCTCGTTTGACCGGAATTGTAACAACTACCGATAACGGTGGGTCAACAGGACGTATTCGATTGCAATTCGGCGGCATTGCTTGGGGTGATTTGCGTAATTGTCTTAATCAGATTATCACCACGCCGACCACGGCTTCAGAACTGTTTGAATACCGTTTTGAGGGCGAAGGCGAGCTTGCCGGGCATAATTTAGGCAATTTAATGTTAAAAGCATTGGAAAATATTAAGGTAAGACCGTTAGATGCCGTAAATTTGATCCGTGAACTGCTTCACGTTGAGCCTTTTATTATTCCAATGTCGGAACAGCCGGCGCATTTAGCGGCGCAGCTGGCAAACGGTGAAAAAGTGGTCGGTGAAGTCAATGTAGATAAACTGGATGCGATTCCGCTGCAGTTAAGTATTGAACCTGATGTGGCGGCAACGGAGGAGGCGGTAACCGCGATTAATCGTGCTGAAGTTATTCTATTGGGGCCGGGTAGTTTCTTTACCAGCATTATACCGCCGTTGTTGTTGTCGGAAATTAAAACAGCATTGCAACAGAGTACGGCAGTAAAAATTTTTATTGATAATCTCGGCTTGGAGCTTAGTCCGTCAGCACAATTAAATTTAGTACAACGCATTGATTGGATTCATAATTATATTGGTAGTAAAGTGATTGATGGCATTATTACTGATGCCGATCTTTCATTACCAAGTGATTTTCGCCGACAATATTGTATTTTAAGCCGCAAATTGAATGCCGATGATATCAGTTATCGCCACGATAGAGCCTTATTAAGTATGGCATTGGAAGATATGCTGGAAATGGTAAGAATTCAACAGAAACGGTTTGAGGAATAAAGTATATGCACGTTGTGTACATATACTTTTAGTCGATTATATAGTCGATTATAGTTGCTTAGACCGGTTGTCCGATAATACTTCTGGTGTCTAAATTCACTTCAGTTAATTGAATATTGAGTTTATCGGTAAGTTGATAGCGACGTTCGCCCTTAATATAAAGTGCAATATCATCACTATTAACTTCAATTTCTTCTTTTTCGTTGTGAATTAATGACATAGGAACAAAGATCGTCGCACCGTTTTCAAGTAGCTGTACTCGTAAACCACCACGCATAATATCAATAATTTGTGCTTGATAAATTGTCTTTTCAGCGATTTTATCGGTAAGGTAAATGCAATAAAGCCAATCGGCAATATCACGTTCAACCAACCTATTTTGTTTACGAGCCTCCTGTAAGCGTACCAATATTGCATCATCAATCACGCTAGGTGTTTGTTGCTGTAGAATCGCTTTAATGGCACGGTGATTGACCATATCGCAATATTTACGGATTGGTGAAGTCCAGGTGGCATATTCAGGTAAGCCTAAACCGAAATGTGGGGCAACTTCTGTTTTAAATTCTGCAAAAGTAAGGTAACGACGTAATCTTGCTTCAAGATACTCTGCGCCAAGATGATCTAAATCGTGTTGCATATCACAATAACCTTGTAGGGTTGCCAATTGTTCAGGTGCATAACGAGGAGTAAGCTGATCACTATTATCATCCGTTGCTAGGTGGTTGAGTAAAAAAGCACTGGCGGCACTTAAGAATTTGCTATCAAAACCGCTATGCGTATTGAAAATTGCCTCTGCTTGGTGTTGAGCTAAGAATTTAGCAGCGCAACTGTTGGCTATAATCATACATTCTTCAACGATACGATTAGCAATACGGCGATGCTCGGCACGAATTTCTGCCACAGCACCATTCTTATCCAGAATGAAGTTATAATCTGGACGATCTTTAAACATAATCGCATTTTTGGTACGCCATTCAATTCTTGCCAAACTGAACTGATGTAAATAGTCAATTTGTGTTTTAACTACTTCATTTTGGGGTTGCCAACTATTTTCTCGGTTTTCTAGATAATCGGAAACGGCATCATATGCCAATTTTGCTTTAGAGCGAATCCACGCCAAGCTAAAAATTGGAGCAGCACTTACTGCACCTTGCATATCAGTTTCAATCTCACATACCAATGCCGGACGTTTTTCGTTTTCCATCAATGAACAGAGATCATCCGATAATTCGCGTGGCAACATTGGAATGTTGAAGCCGGGAAGATAGTTAGTAAAACAGCGTTGTTTCGCATCAGCTTCAATTTGTGAATTCAGTGGAATATAGGCAGTCGGATCAGCAACGGCAACACTAAGTTTCCAGCCAATTTGCTGCTGATTTTCAAGAATCGGTTTGATAGTCAATGCATCATCCATATCTTCGGTAGTTTCCGAATCAATGGTAACGAAATTTAGATCGGTAAGATCTTGACGGATTGAGGTTTCTTCAAATGGATACTCGTTTAAACCGGCAACCGCAGTGCGAGGTTGTTGATGACGAGCAAGTGTTACCCACCACGCAGTTTGTGGGTCATCAGCGTGACAGATAAATTGGGTAACTTGTGCAAAGAAAAAACGATTATCACGTAATGGGTGCGTTTTTAATTCAGCGACAACCCAATCGCCAGTGCTCAATGTTTCCTTCACTTTTTTATGCTGATTGGCAGAAATAGCCGATTTAATATTGGGATGATCAACTAAGAGTTGTAACTTATTCTCTTTGTTAAAACGGACTCTGGCTATAAAACGAGTTAGCATCGGTTCAATCAGACTGTCTGGTTCTGCCTGCTCTTTATCACCGACAGTATCGATTAATGCTTTAATTTTGTCGCCGTGCATCAATTTTTTCATTGCTTGTGGTGGAATGAAATAACTTTTTTTATCACACTCTAAAAAACCGAAAGCTTTATCAGTGGCTTTTACCACGCCTTCAACGTGTGGTTTGCTATCGCGGATTTGTTGTTTGAGTTGGCTAAGAAGAGGATTATCAAGAAGCATAAAAATTCCAGTTTAAGAAAAAATTTGCTCCGTTAGAATATAACGGAGCAAGTGTAAATAAGTGTTAAATTAAGCGAGTTCCAATTCACTCATTGCAACGGTGCTAAAGCCAGCATCAACGTGAACCACTTCACCGGTGATGCCTGCTGCCAAGTCAGAACATAGGAACGCAGCTGTGTTACCAACATCTTCAATGGTAACGGTACGGTGTAATGGAGCAGTATTTTCGAAATGTCCTAACATTTTCTTGAAATTTTTAATACCAGAGGCTGCTAATGTCCGGATCGGACCAGCTGAAATTGCATTAACACGTACTCCCTCTTTACCTAATGCAGATGCCATATAGCGAGTATTAGCTTCAAGAGAAGCTTTCGCCAATCCCATAACGTTATAGTTAGGAATGGCTCTTTCTGCTCCTAAGTAGGAAAGTGTTAATAATGCTGCACCTGGATTAAGATTTGCGCGTGCCGCTTTTGCCATTGCTACAAAACTGTAGGCACTAATATCGTGAGCGATACGGAAACCTTCACGATTTACGGCATTAACATAATCTCCGTCAAGCTGATCACCAGGTGCAAATGCAATTGCGTGGACAAAACCATCAAATTTATCCCAATGTTTTTTTAGTTCGGCAAAACAGTTTTCAATGCTTTCATCGGTGCCAACATCGCAAGGGAGCACGATAGATGAACCCAACTCTTTAGCAAATTCCTCAACACGACCTTTTAATTTGTCATTTTGATAAGTAAATGCTAATTCCGCACCTTCGCGGTGCATTGCCTGTGCGATACCGTAAGCAATAGAACGATTGCTTGCCACACCGGCAATTAAAATACGTTTATTTGTTAAAAATCCCATAATTTTTCCTATCTTTATTATTGCAAAAAACGAGCGGATTATATCAGAAATCAAGATTTGAACAAATCAGACCGATAGACGATATAAATTAATTTGACGCTTTGTTAGGTAAATGAAGTATAAAAAATTGGGTTTTAAGCCGGATTATCAATGTCTTTAAACAATACTTCGATATTGTAATTTTGTTGCAGCCATTCACCTAGTGCTTTAATGCCGTAACGTTCGGTGGCGTGATGACCGGCGGCAAAAAACTGAATATCCTGCTCTCTGGCGGAATGCACGGTCTGTTCGGAAACCTCGCCGCTGATAAAAGCATCACAACCTTTGCTTGCCGCTAAATCGATATAACCTTGACCGCCGCCGGTACAAATTCCGATTTTTTGAATCGGTTTTTCTGGTTGATTGGCACAATGCAAGCATTCACGCTTTAAAAGCTGATTAATGCGTTGTGCAAATTCAGCTCCGCTTATCGCTTGTGGCAATGTTCCCCACATCGGAATAGAGTTGGGAACATCTTCCAACGGTTGCAAATTCTCGATACCTAATAAGTTTGCTAACTGTGCATTATTGCCTAAGGTAGGGTGAATATCTAAAGGCAGATGATAAGCATATAGATTGATGTTATTTTGTAGTAATGCTTTGATCCTTTTTCCTTTCATTCCACGGATACACGGATTTTCATTTTTCCAAAAATAACCGTGATGAACCAAAATAGCATCGGCATTGACAGTAATGGCATAGTCAATTAAAGCTTGTGAAGCGGTAACACCGGTAACGATTTTGTTGATATTAGCGTTGCCTTCAATCTGCAAACCATTCGGTGCATAATCATTGATTTTTGTGCTGTTAAGTAATTGATTTAAAGCAGTTTCTAATTCTAAATTGTTTAACATAGTATTTTATCCGTTAATATATTGTGAAATGGTGGCGACACGGCGGCGATATAGCTCTTTTTTGATTGCCTGTTTTTGAAAACCGTCCGCAATAATTTGTTGAATATCAACATTTTTCGCTTGTTGATACCAATGTTCCCACTGTTTCTCCTGTGCCAAACTAAAATCGGTAAATATGGCACGATATAAAATATTAAGTTGTTCTAATCTCTGCGGTTTGCGCCAGCAGTCTAACTGATCAAGCAAATCTATCACATCGTTGGCACTGATGTGTTCTGTTTGTGAAAAAGGCAAGATAAACTGCATTGCAAGTTTCGCTAATTCGCTGTAATGCTTAGGTATTTTGTAACGTTGGCATAATTGTTGCACCTTTTCTATCAACTGTTTTCGCTGTATTGCCGATAATGTTTCTGAACTGACCAACAAAGCACAGAACAACACAAAATGAAAGAGTGTGGATTGATCAGGGGGTTGATCTTCTAACAATAAATTTAGCCGTTTCAAACTTTGTGTCAGTAAATCGCATTTACCTTGAAACAGTGATTTAAATTCGGGAAATAATGAAGTGGCACCTATTTTATGTAATATTGAAAAATAGACATCACAACGTGGCGATAATAATGCTTTTTCAGTTTCTAGCCAAATTCGTTCAACGGTGAGATCAGCTAATTCTCCCTGTTTTACCATAGACCTCATTAAATCGATGGTTTCCGGCGCAATAGTAAAATTAAATGCATAAAAACGTGCTGCAAAACGAGCAACACGTAGAATTCGCAATGGATCTTCGCAAAAAGCCGGAGATATATGGCGTAATTTACGTTGTTTTAGATCCTGAATGCCGTGAAAAGGATCATATAAATTGCCGTCAGTATCTTGAGCAATAGCATTAATGGTTAAATCACGACGTTTTAGATCTTGTTCTAACGTAATATCAGGGGAGAAATCACAATAAAAACCGGTATATCCTCGACCATTTTTGCGTTCAGTACGCGCTAAGGCATATTCTTCTTTTGTTTGTGGGTGGAGGAAAACCGGAAAATCTTTTCCCACTTGGATATAGCCTTGGTGTAATAGCCATTCAGGAGTAGCGTGAACGACCAACCAATCTCTATCTTTGACCGGTAATCCTAAAAGACGGTCACGCACTGCACCACCAACTAAATAGATTTTAATTTCTTCTGTCATTACCAACGATCTCTACGTCTTCTCGGAATGATCATAGGAATAATCAGTCCTAAAATTAAACCGACAGCAAGCACAGAACCGCCGTAAATAAACCAACGGATAATCAAACCGCGTTTTTCAGAATCTAACATTGCTTCAAGATCTTTATTCTTATTTTTTAGAATTTCGACTTGGCGATTAAGTTGAGAATTCTGCTCTAATAATTCGCTGCTCTGTTTTTCAGCTTGTTGAGTTCGACGTTGCATTTCGTTGGTACGTTGTTGCCAGTCGTTATTAATCCGATTCAGTCTTAACGTCAACTCATCAATCTGTTTTTGCAAAACCGGCAGTTGTTCTTTACTACTTGCCTTTGGCGTCAGCTCACTGGTTAAAATCCAACCTTCACGATTACGGCTATCCCTGATTTGAGTGTATTTATCTTTTTTATTTAAAATAGTGACGGCTTCACCTGATTTAATTGTACCGACGAGTTTGAATTGATCACCTGCTCCTTTACGCAAATAGGTATTCAAATTTTCTGATACATATTGAGTTTCTGCATTTGCACTGAAACCGATGCCTAAAAAAGCAAGTAAGATGAGAAGTAGAGAGATAATTTTCTTCATCAATAACTCCTAAATGGTTGAAATCACGTCGCTCATAGTGGTGTAATTTAATTAATTTGGGAAAGTCATAATCCTTCCCAATCAGGGTAATTTATCGTGTAATACTTTATGTGTTGCTCTGTGTATTGAAGCAATAGTAATAAAACAAGAAAGTGGCTAAATATTTAATTAGTATATTTAGCCTCAATTATGGAGATTATTTTACAATAATATCGCTTTAAGGATATAGAAAATTATAATAGAGAAAACTGCTCCGGCAGGCAATGTAATAATCCACGAAGAGATAATATTGCGGATAACGGTTAGGTTTAATGCTGCGATACCACGAGCAAAACCAACTCCTAAAACTGCTCCGACTAAGGTTTGTGTTGTGGAAATTGGTAAACCGGTGCCGGATGCTAAAATAACGGTGGTTGCTGTTGCAAACTGTGCAGCGAAACCACGACTTGGTGTTAAATCGGTAATACCTGTACCGATGGTTTCCATTACACGTTGCCCCATCACTGCCAAACCAGCGATAATACCCAACGCACCTAATGGTAATACCCACCACGCCATTGTCGTTTTGCCGGCAATAACGCCTCCGTGATCAATAATGGAAACGACAGCAGAGAGTGGACCAATTGCGTTGGCAACATCATTTGAACCGTGAGCGAATGCCATAGAGCAGGCGGTTAATAACATTAAGATACGGAATACTTTTTCTACCGCACCGAAGCCGGCACTGGCTTTCTTTTCAAAAGATTGACTGCGTAAGTAGATAAAACAAGCGATAATGGCGATAACACAAAGTGCTAATGAAATAAGGAAAGTTTCACCGTTAGAGAGATGTAAACCGATATGTTTTAAACCTTTTTTAATGGTAACCAACGAAATGATAAAAATGGTTAACCCCATATAAAACGGTGCAAACTGTTTTGCATTTAATAATGGGCTGTCGGTATCGAAAATCAATTTTTGCGTGCTGACGAAAATGAGATAAGCAATAATACCGGCAATAAACGGGGTAATAATCCAGCTGCCGAAAATCCCCAATAGACTGCTCCATTCTACCGCATCACTGCCGATGGTTACGCAGGCGAAACCGACAATCGCACCAATAATCGTGTGTGTGGTGGAAACCGGCCAACCTAAGCGTGAAGCCAACACCAACCAGAAACCGGCAGAGAGCAAAGCACCCATCATTCCTAACACCAGAATATCCGGTTGATGAATAAAGAGTGTTGGATCGATAATACCATCTTTAATGGTTTCCGCTACTTCACCACCGGCTAAATAAGCACCGGCACCTTCAAAAATAATTGCAATTATAATTGCTTGACGTGGAGTAATTGCTTTTGAGCCGACAGAAGTTCCCATAGCATTTGAAACGTCATTGGCTCCAATTCCAAATGCCATTAAAAAGCCAAAGACGGCAGTCAAGATAACTAGCAGAGTGCTGTAATTAGATAATGTTTCCATAATGAACCCTAATTATTAAAGTAGCGTTATTGTATTATGAACGCGCTAACATCAATTCAATGCGAGAACCAACACGCTGTGCTTGATCTGCCAATATACCGACCCATTCGATAATTTTGTATAAGAACATCATATCAATTGGATTATAAGAAGCCTCCAGATCAAGAAGGGTGCGACGTAGAACAATCTGCATATGATCGGTATCATCTTCAATTTTATCCAATTCATTGATCATATCGTTGACGAAGTTTACTTCACGTCCTCTAAAGCCGGTTTCAAGCAACTGATCCATCTCATCGATCACTCGGCGCGCTTGATCACTGGAATCCAAACTACGGCGCACATAAGCTAAAAATTCAGTTTGAATTTGTTCGGGAACGTGTAACTTTCGACCAATGACGCGACCTGAAATATCTTTTGCATAGTTCGCCAATTTATCTAATTGCGTAACCAGCTCCAATAAATCACCACGTTCAACCGGCATAAAAATACCGCGAGGCAGTTTTAAGCGAATTTCACGTTTTAATAAATCAGCTTGTTTTTCTAATTCTGAAATTTTATTACGAATTTGCTGTGCGGTATCCCAATCATCGGCATAACAGGCTTCGAAGAAAGGAATTAGCATTGCACAGGCTTCATTAACTTTGGTGGAATGTTTTTGCAATGGTTTAAGGGGGGATTGGGCAAATAGACCAAGAATATTATTGATTGCCATAGACATCTCCTTAATTGAGTTTGTTGGCAGTAGCGCCGGATAAAAGCTGGCGCGAATTTTACAATAGACTATTTCCTACTGACAAGATTTTATTTTATACAGCGGTAGCAAAATTTGTTAAAGTAACGAAATTGATAAAATTAGGTAAGAGAATCGAAAAAAATGCAAGAAATAGAGCTGAAATTAACGACAAATCAAGAGGTTATCAATAGTCTGAAACAGGAATTGAGTCATTTTCGTTTATTAAAGCATTATCAGGTAAGCAGTCAAAATTGTTATTTTGATACGGAAGACCACTTTTTTTCACAGCAAAAAATGGGGTTGCGTGTGCGTAATGAAGAGGGTGTTTATACGATGACTTTAAAAACAGCCGGCACAACACAAGGCGGGTTGCATATGCGACCGGAATATAATGTTCGTTTATCGCAACCGCAGCCGGACTTGAAGTTATTTGGTCAATTTTCTGAATTGACATTAGCCCATTCTTATGCGGAGTTGCAATGCTCACTTCAGCCTATTTTTCATACCGATTTTCAACGAGAATATTATTTACTGGAAACCGGTAATGGCACACAGCTGGAAATTGCTATCGATCAGGGTGAAATTAAGGCGAATAATGCGAAAACACCGATTTGTGAGGTTGAGTTTGAATTAAAATCCGGAAAGGTAGCGGATATGCTGAATTTTGTGCAGCATTTTCTTTTTTTGGATGGCATGCGATTAGGGCAAGTCAGTAAAGCGGAACGAGGTTATCGGTTAGCCGGAGTTGCATCAAAAGCGGCATTAATGACGATTGATGAGTGGCGACAATTTCTTGAACAGAGATTTACATCAACCGCACAACAAGTAAATGCACTGTTCCAATATGAACTGAAATTATTAAAAAATTTAGAAAAACTCGATCTTGATCGCATTTCACAGAGTCAAGCAGAAACAACAGCATTAATTGGACTATTCTTCACGCTTTATCAATACAGTTGTGAGCAAGAAGCGTTATTTACGCAGCTTTTAGATGAAGAGTCGTCAACAGAAATGATCGAAATTAACCGGTTTGTATATCAACAAATTAGAAAAATGATTGCTCAACACGTGGAGCAGCAGGATAATCAGCGCGCATTGCAGCAGTTGGTGGAGTTAACTTCTCAAGGAAGATATCTACAAAAAATGATGAATCTATTAAAAATAACATTGAAGTTGAAATAGGTATGGCAAAAGTAAAAACAGCTTATGTATGTAATGATTGCGGCGCGGAATATGCCCGTTGGCAAGGGCAGTGCAGTGCCTGCCACGCGTGGAATACGATCACGGAAGTAAGAATTGCATCGACAAATAGTAAAAACGATCGCTTTAGTGGTTATGCCGGGGCAAGCGGCAGCAAAGTGCAAAAATTGTCGGAAATTAGTTTGTCGGAATTGCCTCGTTTCAGCAGTGGCTTTAATGAGCTTGATCGTGTTTTAGGCGGCGGTATTGTACCGGGCAGCGCAATTTTAATCGGCGGACATCCGGGAGCAGGTAAAAGTACATTGTTATTGCAAGTGATGTGCGGTTTAGCACAATCAATGCCGACGCTCTATGTTACAGGGGAAGAGTCATTGCAACAGGTGGCAATGCGAGCAAAACGTCTGAATTTACCGATGGATAATTTGCAAATGTTGTCAGAAACTTCGGTAGAGCAGATTTGTGTTACGGCGGATCAGCTTAAACCGAAAATAATGGTGATTGACTCAATTCAGGTAATGCATTTGGCAGATATTCAATCTTCACCCGGCAGCGTTTCCCAAGTTAGAGAGTGCGCCTCTTATTTAACACGTTATGCCAAAATGAATCAGGTGGCGATTATTATGGTGGGACACGTTACGAAAGACGGCACCTTAGCCGGGCCGAAGGTGTTGGAACACTGTATCGACTGTTCGATCCTATTGGAGGGAGAATCAGATTCACGTTTTCGCACCCTTCGCAGTCAGAAAAATCGTTTTGGCGCGGTAAATGAATTGGGTGTTTTCGGAATGACAGAACAGGGCTTAAAAGAGGTTAAAAATCCATCTGCTATTTTCTTAAGTCGAGGTGAAGAGCAAACGCCCGGTAGTTCTGTCGTCGTATTATGGGAAGGAACGCGCCCGCTTTTAGTGGAAATTCAAGCATTGGTGGACTACTCCTTGTTGGCAAATCCGCGTCGGGTGGCGGTCGGATTGGATCATAACCGTGTCGCATTGTTATTGGCAGTTCTTCATCGTCACGGTGGCTTACAAATGGCAGATCAGGATATTTTTGTCAATGTTGTCGGTGGTGTGAAAGTGACCGAAACCAGTGCGGATTTAGCATTATTATTAGCGTTAATCTCCAGCTTTCGTAATCGCGCTCTTCCGCGTGATTTGGTGGTGTTCGGAGAAGTTGGCTTAGCCGGGGAAATTCGCCCGGTGCCGAGTGGACAGGAGCGTATCAGTGAAGCGGCTAAACACGGTTTCCGCAGAGCCATAGTGCCGTTTGCCAATCGACCTAAAAACACAATTGAAAATATGCAAGTTTTTTCAGTTAAAAAATTAAGTGATGCTTTGCAGGTGTTGGATGGATTTTAATGATTAATACATAAAATATTTCCGAATAATATTGGTTTTTTACTGTATTTTGTGGTATAAAACGCACCGCCTTTCTGTCGTAAAAATTTGAAAGGTTTAATTTTAATTCACACACATATCGACACTAGCAATCGGGGTGCCAAACGGTCGGTTGTTTAGGGATATGTGGAGGCTAAACCCCAATTGAATAAGGAAAAAATTATGGCACAAGTTACAATGCGTGAGATGCTACAAGCTGGCGTTCATTTCGGTCACCAAACTCGTTATTGGAATCCAAAAATGAAACCTTTCATTTTTGGACCTCGTAATGGTGTTCATATCATCAACTTAGAGAAAACTTTACCTATGTTTAATGCAGCGTTAGAAGAATTAAAACGTATTGCACAAAATAACGGTAAAATTCTTTTCGTTGGTACAAAACGTGCAGCAACCGATCCGGTGCAAGCAGCAGCATTAGATTGCCAACAATTCTATGTAAACCACCGTTGGTTAGGTGGTATGTTGACTAACTGGAAAACAGTACGTCAATCAATCAAACGCTTAAAAGATTTAGAAACTCAATCTCAAGACGGTACATTTGATAAATTAACCAAAAAAGAAGCGTTAATGCGTACTCGTGAGATGGAAAAATTAGAGTTAAGTCTTGGCGGTATCAAAGATATGGGTGGTTTACCTGATGCATTATTCGTTATCGCAGCAGACCACGAACATATTGCAATTAAAGAAGCAAATAACCTTGGTATTCCTGTATTTGCTATTGTTGATACTAACTCTGATCCGGATGGCGTTGATTACGTGATCCCAGGTAACGATGACGCAGTAAGAGCGATTCAACTTTACTTAACTGCAGCGGCAGAAGCTGTTAAAGAAGGTAAGGCTCAGGCTCAAGGTGCAGTAGCTGAAGAAGCTTTTGAAGAATTAGCTGCAGACGCCGAAGCTAAAGCTGAATAATTGTATCGGGATATAATAAGGTTAAATCCCTTATTAACCGCAGTAAATTAACTGGTTAGCAGGGGACTTTTTTAAGTTCCCTGTTTTATAAGTCGAGTAGACAGAGAGGATTTAAAAATGGCTGAAATTACAGCATCATTAGTAAAAGAATTACGTGAACGTACCGGCGCTGGTATGATGGAGTGTAAAAAAGCACTTGTTGAAGCAAACGGCGATATCGAATTAGCAATCGACAATATGCGTAAATCAGGTCAAGCAAAAGCAGCTAAAAAAGCAGGTCGTGTTGCTGCTGAAGGTGTAATCATCGTTCGTATTAAAGATGGTTATGGTGTTGCTGTTGAAATGAATTGCGAAACAGACTTCGTAGCAAAAGATTCAGGATTCTTGGCATTGGCAAACAAAGTTGCTGATTATGCGTTAGAAAATAAAGTAACAGATATTGATGTATTAAAAGCTCACTTTGAAGATGAACGTACTGCATTAGTGGCGAAGATCGGTGAAAATATGAATATTCGTCGTGTTTCTGCAATCAGTGGCGATGCTGTCGGTTCATACTTGCATGGAGCGAAAATCGGTGTATTGGTTGCAGCAAGCAATGCGGATGAAGAATTAATGAAACATATCGCAATGCACATTGCAGCAAGTCGTCCTGAATATGTAAATCCTTCTGATGTTCCAGCAGATGTTGTTGCTCACGAACGTCAAATTCAGGTTGATATTGCAATGCAATCTGGTAAACCTCGTGAAATTGCAGAAAAAATGGTAGAAGGCCGTATGAAGAAATTTACCGGCGAAGTGTCTTTAACAGGTCAACCATTTGTAATGGATCCATCAAAAACTGTTGGTGAATTATTAAAAGAAAAAGGTGCGACAGTATCTAGCTTCATTCGTTTAGAAGTAGGTGAAGGTATTGAGAAAGTTGAATCTGATTTCGCAGCAGAAGTTGCAGCGATGTCAAAAGCCTAATTAATGAGTGAAAAAAGCGAGGAAACTCGCTTTTTTTATAAATAAATTATTTAGTATTTTTGAAATTATAGTGATATTAAAAAGAATGATAAATAATTTATTTGGAAATAAAAAAGGAAAGCACAATGAGTCAATTAAAACCGATTTATAACCGTATTTTGCTTAAATTAAGTGGCGAAGCTTTGCAAGGAGAAGAGGGTTTTGGTATTGATCCTTCTATTCTTGACCGTATGGCAATGGAGATTAAAGATTTGCTTGAGTTAGGTGTGCAAGTAGCGGTTGTATTAGGTGGGGGGAATTTATTCCGTGGTGCAAAATTGGCTAAAGCGGGTATGAACCGTGTTGTTGGTGACCATATGGGAATGTTGGCGACTGTAATGAATGGTTTAGCGATGCGCGATTCCTTACATCGTGCCGATGTAAATGCAAAATTGATGTCGGCGTTTCCATTAAACGGTGTGTGTGATACTTATAGCTGGGCGCAAGCGATTCGTTTATTAAGACAGGGGCAAGTTGTTATTTTTTCAGCAGGGACAGGAAATCCGTTCTTTACTACTGATTCAGCAGCTTGTCTTCGTGGTATAGAAATTGAAGCAGATGTGGTATTGAAAGCGACCAAAGTAGATGGGGTTTATGATTGTGATCCGGCTACCAATCCGAATGCTAAACTTTATTCTACATTGACTTATCAGGAAGTGTTGGAAAAAGAGTTAAAAGTGATGGATTTGGCTGCCTTTACATTGGCACGTGATCACGGAATGCCGATTCGTGTATTTAATATGAATAAACCGGGCGCATTGCGTCGCGTTATCCTCGGTGAACCGGAAGGTACATTAATTACAGACAAAAAATAGATTTAAAAATCGTTTTGCATTCGTTACAATTCAAGCCAATCCTTTAAATTAGTAACCGCTAGATGGCGGAAATAGGATTGAAAGAGTAAAAACTGGATTCATATTTGCATAAAATCCATAAGGCGATAAAACCTTATGGATTATTTTGCAAATTAAAACATCAGAAATTGTCATCCCATTCAAAATAAAAGGAACATAGTGTGATTAAAACAATTAAAGATGAAGCGCAACAACGTATGGAAAAAAGTGTTGAAGCGTTAAAAAATCAAATTTCAAAAATTCGTACCGGACGCGCTCATCCAAGTTTATTGGATGGTATTCACGTTGAGTACTATGGTGCAGCAACACCTTTGCGTCAGGTAGCGAATGTAGTGGCTGAAGATGCTCGTACACTTGCTATCACTGTATTTGACCGTAGCCTTATTTCTGCTGTAGAAAAAGCGATTATGGCATCAGATTTGGGATTAAATCCAGCATCTGCAGGTACTATAATTCGTGTTCCACTCCCACCATTAACAGAAGAGCGTCGTCGTGATTTAACTAAAATTGTTCGAGCTGAAGCGGAACAAGGGCGCGTTGCAGTTCGTAATATTCGTCGTGATGCAAATGATAAAATTAAAGCATTATTGAAAGAAAAAGAAATCAGTGAAAATGATGAACGTAAGGCACAGGATGAAATCCAAAAATTAACAGATCTTTATGTGAAGAAAGTTGATGAAGCCTTAGCAGAAAAAGAAAAAGAATTAATGGATTTCTAATTGCAATATGAAGTAACTGGTGCGGCTCGTACCAGTTATTTTTTATTAAAATTTTAGCAGATATGTAAATAGGGATTGGAATTGTTCCTAAACTTGGCTAATAAGATTAATATTACAGCGCTTATCCAATATTGAAATACGTCTATTAACAGATCAATCTAACATTATGAAAAATATCGTTATCTTAGGTTCTACCGGCTCAATCGGGAAAAGTACACTCTCTGTCATTAAACAAAATAAGGATTATCAGGTTTTTGCGTTAGTTGCCAATAGTAATGTTGAGCTGATCACAGAGCAATGTTTAGAATTTGAACCGCTTTTTGTTGCTTTAGCAAACCATGATGCTGCTAAACAGGTAGCGGAAAAATTAAAACGACAAGGTTGTGCGACAGAAGTATTGGCGGGCGAAGAAGCGATTTGTGAATTGGCGGCACACGAAAAAGCAGATATGGTAATGGCGGCAATTGTTGGTGCGGCAGGATTATTACCGACTTTGTCGGCAATTAAAGCAGGCAAACGTATTTTGTTGGCAAACAAAGAATCTTTAGTAACTTGCGGACAGGTTTTTCTCAATGCAGTAAAACAATATGGTGCAACATTATTGCCGGTGGACAGTGAACATAATGCGATATTTCAATCATTACCAGTGGAAGCACAACAAAATATCGGTTTTTGTGAATTACAACGCTTAGGTATTAGTAAAATTGTGCTAACCGGTTCCGGCGGACCATTCAGAACTAAACCGTTGGATGAGTTTGAAACTATTACTCCAGCACAGGCTATTGCGCATCCTAATTGGTCTATGGGAGCAAAAATCTCTGTTGATTCTGCCACAATGATGAATAAAGGGCTGGAATATATTGAGGCTCGTTGGTTATTTAATGCGAGTGCGGAACAGATGGAAATTATTATTCATCCGCAATCAATTATTCATTCAATGGTACGTTATATTGACGGTAGTGTTATTGCACAAATGGGTACTCCAGATATGCGGACACCTATTGCTGAAGCGATGTCTTACCCGAAACGGATTGTTTCCGGGGTAGCACCATTAGATTTTACCAAAATTTCTGAGTTAACTTTTATGGAAGCGGATTTTCAACGTTATCCTAATTTAAAGTTAGCGATTGAAGCATTTGCTGCTGGACAATATGCAACAACAGCAATGAATGCCGCAAATGAGGTAGCGGTTGAGGCATTTCTACAACAAAGACTTAAATTTACTCAAATTGCCGAAATCAATCGATTTGTTGTCGAAAAAATTCCTTCACAAGCAATTAATTCAGTAGATGATGTGTTAGATGTTGATAAAATCGCCAGAGAAATTGCTAATGATCGTATTTTAAGTTTTTAATCTATAGTTCACGTGGTATATTGTCGCTCGATTTTAATTAGTCTATTTGGTGAAAAATGTTGTTAGATCCGGAAAATATTCCTCAGCACGTTGCTATCATTATGGATGGCAATGGTCGCTGGGCAAAACAAAAAGGTAAATTGCGCGTTTTTGGGCATCGAAATGGTGCTCAAGCAGTTAGACGTGCAGTTTATTATGCGGCACAAACCGGTATCAAATATTTAACACTTTATGCATTCAGCAGTGAAAATTGGCAGAGGCCAGAGAATGAAGTGAATGCACTAATGGATCTTTTTATTAGAATGCTTGATCTGGAAGTGAATAAATTGCATAAGAATAATATTCGATTAAATATTCTTGGCGATATTTCCCGATTCAGTGAAGGATTACAAAAACGAATTCATTATGCGGAACAGCTCACACAAAATAACACCCAATTAACGCTAAATATTGCTGCTAATTATGGCGGCAGATGGGATATTTTACAGGCAGCAAAACATATGTGTTATGAAGTTCAGCGTGGCGTTATTGAGTTGGAAAATGTGGATGAATCTCTGTTTTCAAATTATTTAACAACCGAAAATCAACCGATGGTTGATCTTTTGATCCGTACCAGCGGTGAACAACGCATCAGTAATTTTTTGCTGTGGCAAGCGGCTTATGCTGAATTCTATTTTACAGAAGTTTTATGGCCAGATTTTTCAGAGCAAGAGTTTGAACAAGCATTATATTTTTATCAACAACGGGAGCGCCGGTTCGGAGCCCTTTCAAAAGGATCATAGGAGTCTATTTTGTTAAAAGCTCGAATTTTGTCTGCATTGGTATTAGTTGCCATTGTTTTCATTGTATTATTTGTTTTTCCTCCATTGCTGTTTGCTTGTACTGTAGCATTGTTGGTTACTTTGGCAGTGTGGGAATGGACGCAATTTGCTAATATTAAACAACCGATTGTTCGCCTGATTATTGCCACGATTGCTGCGGCATTTCTTTATTTATTTCTTTATGCTAATAGCGATTATATTTCAGTTGGTAATATTCTGAATAATATGTCTGAATTATTGATTGTTTCTTCATTGGTATGGTGGATTATTGCTTTTTGCTTGGTGTTGAGTTATCCGAAAAGTACAGCATTTTGGGGAAATTCTAGCATTGCCCAACTGTTATTTGCATTTTTTACTTTAGTTCCCTTCTTTTTAAGCTTGATGGCATTACGCTTTTATCATTACAACAGCAATCCGTATCAAGGTATTGTATTGTTACTTTATGTGTTTTTATTGGTTTGGGCAGCGGATACCGGCGCCTATTTTGCCGGTAGGAAATTTGGTAAACATAAGTTAGCACCTAAAGTTTCTCCGGGGAAAACGTGGCAAGGAGCGATTGGTGGTGTATTATTGTCTGCATTGGTAGCTTGTATTTTTCTTAGCATTACACCTTTTTATCAACAAAGCGATCTCTCATTTCTACAATTAATTACAGTATCTATATTAACTGTGTTTGTATCTATTCTTGGCGATTTAAGTGAGAGTATGTTTAAACGCCATTGCGGCATCAAAGATAGTAGTCAATTGATTCCGGGACATGGCGGTATTATGGATCGTATTGACAGTTTAACTGCTGCGTTGCCTGTATTCAGTGCCTTTTTCTTTGTTTTAAATTAAGGATTGCTATGCCATCATTTTTGTGGACAACTTTATCATTTATTGTTGTTATTGCTATTCTCGTGTTTGTACACGAATTTGGGCATTTTTGGGTAGCTAGACGATGTGGGGTAATGGTGCAACGTTTTTCCATAGGCTTTGGAAAGGTAATATGGCGCAAGACGGATAAATATGGTACTGAGTTTGCTATTTCCCTTATTCCTCTCGGTGGCTATGTCAAAATGTTGGATGAGCGCAATGAAACTGTTGCACCGGAATTGCGTCAAAAGGCATTTAATTATCAACCTGTACGTAATCGTCTGCTGATTTATGCCGCTGGGCCATTAGCGAATTTTTTATTTGCACTGTTCGCTTTTTGGATCGTATATCTGATAGGCATTCCTACTTTGCGTCCTATTATTGATAATATCCGTCCTGACTCTATTGCAGCACAGGCAAAATTGCCAAAAGATTATCAGATTACAGCTATTGATCAGCAGGCCATTCATAACTGGGAAGATGTTAATCTAGTGTTAGCGGCGAAAATGGGGGAACCTTCCGTAACTATTTCTTTACGGGATACCACATCAGATAATTCTGTGAATAAAGTGTTGCACTTGGAAAACTGGCATTTTGATCCAAGTGAACAATCGGCAATGACGGCATTGGGAATTGAGCCGAAAGCAACAAAAATTGAAAATGTGATTGCTAAAATATCAGAAAATTCTCCGGCACAAAAAAGTGGCTTGAAAGTTGGTGATCAGATAGTGGCAATTAATGGACAGAAAGTGAATTGGCGACAGTTTGTTGAAGCAATTCAACAATATAAATTACAGCCTTTTGAATTGACAATTCAAAGAAATGGTCAAGCACAAATAGTTAAGATTCAACCTGAATTAAACGAAAAAGGAAAGCCTTATATCGGTGTGATGCCAACAGTACATCAAGTTGATGCAAAATATATTGAAACGCAGCAGTATGATCCGCTTTCCGCATTTTCACATTCGTGGCAAATGGTAGAGCAGTTGTCGTGGGCGACACTAAAAATTATTGGTAAACTTTTTACTGGTGAGGTTGGTCTAAACAGCTTAGGAGGGCCAATTTCGATTGCACAAGGAGCGGGTATATCATCGGAAAATGGTTTTACCTATTTCTTACGTTTTATGGCATTGATCAGTGTAAACTTAGGAATGATGAATTTGTTTCCATTGCCAGTTTTAGATGGTGGTCAAATAGTGTTTTTATTAATAGAAGGAATCACTAAACGACCAGTATCGGAAAAAATACAGAATATTGCATACCGAATTGGGATTGCATTACTATTATGGCTCACGGTTTTTGTATTATTTAATGATATAATGCGTTTATAATACAACCGTAAAAAATGAGATTTTACTGTTATTCGAACAACAGGATTAAGCAATATGAAAAAACTTTTATTAACCACTTTATTATTCAGCAGCACAACAACGTTTGCTGCACCGTTTGTAGTAAAAGATATCCGTATTGATGGCGTAGCGGCGGATAATAAGCCTGCCGTTATGGCACAATTGCCGGTTAAAGTAGGGCAAACTATTACAGATCGAGATATTGCGAATGTTGTGCGGACTTTATATTTGAATGGTTCTTTTGCTAATGTACAAGCTTCACAGGAAGGGAATACACTAGTCGTTAACGTAACTCAACGGGCTACGATCAGTAGCCTTGAAATTTCTGGCAATGATTCGATTCCAAAAGACGCATTACAACAAAATTTAGATGCTAATAATATTAAACAAGGTAGTCTATTGAATCGTGAAAAAATGGACGCATTCAGCACGGAACTGGTTAATTATTATCATTCTATTGGTTTTTATAATGCCAAAGTGCATTTTAATGTCGATACCGTCAACGGTAATCAAGCTAATGTGAAGTTAGAGATTGTAGAAGGTGATCGTGCATTGGTGAAACAGATCAAATTTGAAGGAAATAAATCTTTTGATAGTTCTACTTTATTAGAGCAGATGGAAATTCAGCCAGATGTGTCTTGGTGGAATTTCTTTGCCAGCAGTAAGTTAGATCAACAAAAATTCCAAAAAGATTTACAAGCATTAAAAACTTTTTATCTCAATCACGGTTATCCGAAATTCAATATTATCGATGTGAAAACTGATGTTAGCGAAGACAAGAAAGACATCAACATTACCATTGACGTTTCCGAAGGCGATAAATATGAAGTGAGCGGTGTTCGTATTGTCGGTGATACTGCCGGTTTATCAGATGAAATGCAGCCGTTGTTGAAAAAAATCTATGTTGGTGAGTTGTTTAACGGCGATAACGCTAAAGATGTGGAAGACGGCATTAAGAATATTTTAGGTAATCATAGTTATGCCGCAGCTCAAGTGAATTTAGTACCGGAATTTGATGAAGCTAATCATAAAGTGAATTTGACTTATGTAGTGGATGCAGGTCGTCGTTATTATGTGCGAAATATCATATTTAAAGGAAATGATGCCAGTGCAGATAAAACATTGCGTCAAGAAATGCGTCAACAGGAAGGTGCATTGTATTCACTTTCTGCAATTCAACAAGGTAAATTACGTTTAGAGCGTACTGGTTTCTTTGAAACGGTTGAAAGCAGCACAGAAATGGTTAATGGCACTAATGATCAAATGGATGTCATCTATAATGTAAAAGAGCGGAATACCGGAAGTATCAACTTCGGTATTGGTTACGGTACTGAAAGCGGTTTAAGTTATAACGCTAGCGTGAAACAGGATAATTTCTTGGGAACAGGGGCATCGGCTAGTTTATCAGGTACAAAAAATGATTATGGTATGAGTATCGCATTAGGTTATAACGAGCCTTATTTTACTAAAGATGGTGTCAGTCTTGGCGGAAGTGTTTTCTACGATAAATATGATAACTCGAAAAATGATGACCAAGCATCCTACTCAAAAACCTCTTATGGTGTAGATGCTACTTTAGGTTTTCCTGTTAATGAAAATAACTCTTACTATCTTGGTTTAAGTTACGCACATAATAAATTAAAAGATATCGATCCTGAATATCATCGTGCGCTTTATCTTGACTCTATCAAAGCGGATTCTTGGGAATTCTCCAATGATGATTTTGATTTTAGCTTAGGTTGGGTTTACAACAGCTTGAATCGTGGTTTCTTCCCGACTCAAGGGGTGAAAGCAACTATCGGTGGTAGAGTGAGTATTCCGGGTTCTGATAACAAATATTATAAATTGAATGCCAATATTGTTGGCTATTATCCATTAAATCGAGATAATTCGTGGGTAATTTCCGGACGAGCAGGCATTAACTATGCTAATGGTTTTGGTGGTAAGAAATTACCGTTTTATCAATATTATACTGCTGGTGGTATAGGCTCATTGCGAGGATTTTCTTATGGTTCTGTAGGTCCAAATGCATTGTATATCGATACCAATATATGTAAGCCGGTAGTAGGAAACAAAGTTAATACAGACTTTAATTGTTATAAAGATGGTATTGATGACGATGTGGTTGGTGGTAATGTAATGGGAACCGCAAGTGTTGAGTTGATTATGCCGACACCGTTTGTTAGCGATAAGAATCAAACTTCAGTAAGAACTTCGTTATTCGTAGACGCGGCAAGCGTTTGGGATACACATTGGGATAAGTCATTATCAACACAAGGTATTCCAGATTATAGCGATCCAAGCCGAATTAGAGCATCAGCAGGGATTTCGTTTCAATGGCAATCACCGATTGGGCCATTGGTATTCTCTTATGCAAAACCTATTAAAAAATATGATGGTGATGATATTGAACAGTTCCAATTTAGTATTGGTGGTTCATTCTAAATCATTAAAAAGGGAACTTATTAAAGGATAAGTTCTCTAATATACTCAATAATTTAAAAATCGTTAGGAGTTTTTTATGAAAAAATCATTAAAAGTTGCAGGATTAACTTTAGCATTGGCGAGCAGTGCATTATTTGCTTCAGCAGCAAATGCAGAGGAAAATATCGTATTTATTAATTCTGCTTATATTTTCCAACACGCACCGGAACGTGAAGCGGCATTGAAAAAATTGGATGCTGAATTCAAAACACCTGTAGAGGAATTACAGAAGAAAGAAAAAGTAATTATGGATAAAATCCAAAAATTACAGAAAGATGCGAAAAACTTACGTCAAGCAGATATCAAAAAACGTGAAGACGAAATCAACAAATTACGTGTTGACTATGATAAAGAAGCTAGTGAATTACAACAAAAAATCAATGCTCGTCGTGCAGAAGAGGATAATAAAGTTGTTGAGTCTATTCAAAAAGTAATTAATGAAATTGCTAAAGAGAAAAAATACACTTTCGTGATTGATGCAAATGCTGTTGCTTTTGCTACAGATAACAAAAATATTACTAAAGATGTAATGGCTAAACTTGCACCGGCAGCAGATAAAAAATAGGAGCTCGCTGGAATATGCAACAATACCGTCTAATTGATTTGGCGGAAAAAGTCGGCGGTACTCTTAAGGGTAACGCCGATATTTTCGTTGAGAGTATTGCACCATTGGAGCGTGCGACATCACAACAGTTAACTTTTATTTCCAATCCTAAGTTTCGACCTTTACTTGCACAAAGCCAAGCTGGTGTGTTGTTGGTTAGCGAAGCCGATTTGCCTTATTGCGCTGATGATCAGAATGTGATTGTTGTGAAAGATCCTTATGTAGCTTATGCAATTTTGGCACAATTAATGGATACTACACCGCAACCTTCTGCCGATATTGCAGAAAGCGCAGTGATTTCTACAAGCGCATTATTAGGAAAAAATGTCAGCATTGGAGCGAATGCCGTAATTGAAGATGGAGCTATCATTGGTGATGATGTTTGTATTGGTGCCGGATGTTTTATTGGTAAAAATGCTAAAATTGGTGCAAGAACAAAATTATGGGCAAATGTATCGGTTTATCACAATGTTGAGATCGGTGAAGACTGTTTAATTCAATCCTCGGCAGTTATCGGTAGTGATGGATTCGGTTATGCAAATGAGAAGGGGAAATGGATTAAAATTCCTCAAACTGGTAGCGTAATTATCGGTAATCGTGTTGAAATTGGAGCTTGCACCTGTATTGATCGTGGTGCATTAGATTCCACCATAATTGAAGATAATGTAATTATTGATAACCTTTGCCAAATTGCACATAACGCCCATATCGGTACCGGAACGGCAGTTGCCGGAGGTGTGATTATGGCAGGCAGTTTGCACGTTGGGCGTTATTGCTTGATTGGTGGTGCAAGCGTAATTAACGGTCATATGGAAATTTGTGATGGTGTTACCATTACTGGTATGGGGATGGTGATGCGTCCGATCACCAAACCAGGCGTCTATTCTTCAGGCATTCCGTTACAAACTAATAAGGAGTGGCGTAAGACCGCAGCTTTAACATTGGGCATTAACGATATGAATAAGCGTTTGAAAGCGTTAGAAAAACAAATTAAGAATATCAACAATTAACTCTATTTTTAAGGGGCAACTACAGTGACAACCGAACGAGAACCACGAATAGTCGATATTGATGAAATTATGCAACTTTTGCCACACCGTTACCCATTTTTGTTGGTTGATCGAGTGCTGGATTTTGAAGAAGGAAAATGGATTAAAGCGATCAAAAATGTAAGCGTTAACGAGCCTTGTTTTACCGGTCATTTCCCTCAGAAACCGATTTTCCCTGGAGTATTAATTCTTGAAGCATTAGCACAGGCAGCCGGTGTATTGGCATTTAAAACGACACAACTTTCTGAAAATGAGCTTTATTATTTTGCAGCGATTGATAATGCTCGTTTTAAAAAACCAGTGTTCCCGGGAGATCAATTGCTGTTAACGATTGAATTTGAACGAGAAAGACGTGGTGTAATGCGTTTTAAAGGTGTGGCAACAATTGATGGTCAATTGGTGTGCGAAGCTGATTTGATGTGTGCCAGACGAGGAGTGTAATATGATCCATCCAAGTGCCAAGATTCATTCGACAGCTATTGTCGAAGAGGGGGCGAAGATCGCCGAAAACGTGGTGATCGGCCCGTTTTGTATTGTAGAGAAAACAGTCGAAATCGGAGCGAATACTATATTAAATTCACACATTGTAGTAAAAGGCAAAACGAAAATTGGTGAAAACAACCATATTTTCCAATTTGCTACTATTGGTGAAATTAATCAGGATTTGAAATATGCTGGTGAAGCGACAGAAACGGTTATTGGTAATAATAACCGTATCCGTGAACACGTTACAATCCATCGAGGCACAGTGCAAGGCGGTGGAATCACCAAAATTGGTGATAATAATCTATTTATGGTGAATGCGCATATTGCACACGATTGTCAAATTAAAAATAACTGTATTTTGGCTAATAATGCAACATTAGCAGGACACGTTCAATTAGATGATTTCGTCATCGTAGGCGGAATGTCAGCTATCCATCAATTTGTTATTGTTGGTGCGCATGTAATGTTGGGTGGTGGTTCAATGGTAAGTCAGGATGTGCCACCATATGTGATGGCACAAGGAAATCACGCTCGTCCATTCGGTATCAATATTGAAGGATTGAAACGGCGTGGTTTTGATAAGTCGACACTACACGTTATTCGTAGTGTTTATAAATTGATCTATCGTAGTGATAAAACTTTAGAAGAGATTATGCCGGAAATTGAGCAGATTGCTTCAACTGAGTCCTCAATCAGTTTCTTTATTGATTTCTTTAAACGTTCAACACGTGGCATTATTCGTTAATTGTTGTATTTATATTATTAATTGAATCTAAACCGTACTTTATATACCAATAAAGTGCGGTTTATTTATCAAAACTTGTTAGCAGCTATAACTTCACCATTTACGGTGGCAGAATGTATTTAATTTGGGAGCAGTGTAGCCCTTCCAGATCAAAGAATTTATAGAGAATATTTTATCTGATTTTCTATAAATTAAGAGATTGAAACAGCAAACGTGTTGAATAAGGAGAAAGAGAATGCAGGATCTTCAGCTTAGTGTGAATTATGCACCTACTATTGCGATTGTTGCTGGAGAGGTGTCCGGTGACACATTAGGTGCAGGATTAATTCAAGCCTTAAAAATTCGTTATCCGCAAGCGAAATTTATCGGTATCGGTGGCACTAAAATGCAACAGCAAGGTTTTGAGTCGCTTTTTGATATGGAAGAGTTGAGTGTTATGGGGTTAATGGAAGTAGTGAAACATTTACCTCGTTTGTTAAAAATACGCCACTCACTGATTGAACAATTATTAAACTTAAAACCAGATGTTTTTATCGGGATTGATGCGCCGGATTTTAATATTGATGTTGAATTAAAACTTAAGCAGAACGGCATTAAAACCTTGCATTATGTGAGTCCGTCAGTATGGGCGTGGCGACAAAATAGAATTCATAAAATTGCTAAGGCAGTAAATATGATGTTGGTTTTTATGCCGTTTGAAAAGGCGTTTTATGATAAACATCAAGTGCCTTGCCGTTTTATAGGGCATACTTTGGCGGATGCCTTACCATTGAAACCTGATCGATTAGAAGCTTGCCAGTTTTTACAAATTGATCCGCAGCAACGTTATTTATCGATTTTAGTTGGTAGTCGCCATAATGAAGTTGCTTTTTTGGCGGAAACTTTTATTAAAACCGCTATTTTGCTTAAACAACAATATCCAGATATCAAATTATTAGTACCGTTGGCGAACGAGAAACGTCGTCAACAGTTTGAGCAAATTTTGCAGCAGACTGCACCGGATCTGGAAATGATTTTATTAAATGGACACGCTAAGCAGGCGATGATTGCGGCGGAAGCGACATTATTGGCATCCGGCACGGCAGCATTGGAAGCAATGTTATGTAAATCACCGATGGTAGTTGGCTATAAAATGAAAGGCAGCACTTATTGGTTAGCAAAACGATTAGTGAAAACCAATTATATTTCCTTGCCTAATATTTTAGCGAATAAAATGTTGGTGCCGGAGATGATTCAAGAACAATGTGAGCCGACATTATTGGCAGAAAAATTGACAATCTACTTTTCTGAAAGTGAACAGGATCGCCGCTATTGTGCTGAATTACGGCAAACGTTTACCGATTTGCATCGATCTATCCAACAAGATGCGGATAAATTAGCGGCAGAAGCGGTAAGCGATATTTTAGAAGGAAATATTGAAGTATGACCGATTTTGTCTATCCGAATGCAAAACTGATTGCCGGCGTGGATGAGGTCGGTCGAGGTCCATTAGTCGGTGCAGTGGTAACAGCAGCAGTGATTTTAGATCCAGAAAGACCGATAGCCGGTTTAGCCGATTCTAAAAAATTGTCTGAAAAAAAACGTCTGTTACTTGCTGAAGAGATAAAAGAAAAAGCGTTAGCGTGGAGTTTGGGTAGAGCAGAAGCAACAGAGATTGATCGGATTAATATTTTACAAGCAACAATGTTGGCGATGTGCCGTGCAGTACAAGGATTACACATTCAACCGGATTTTGTCTTGATTGACGGTAACAGAATTCCATCAGCGTTAAAGATAGCAGCACAAGCAGTGGTAAAAGGAGATAGTTTAGTAGCGGAAATCAGTGCGGCATCCATTTTGGCAAAAGTTGCACGAGATCAGGAAATGTTATTATTGCATCAAAAATATCCGCAATACGGCTTTGATCGTCACAAAGGTTATCCGACCAAATTGCATTTGGAATCGATTGAAAAATATGGCATTTTGGCTGAACATCGACAAAGTTTTGCACCAGTAAAAAAATATATAAAAGGATAAATTATGAAAAAACAGCTATTAGCATTATTGGCACTTTCTATGGTGACCACAGTTTTCGCCGATAACGCGAAAATTATTGCGCAATTAAAGAAATTGGGCGTTGAAAAAGTGGAAGTTCAAGATTCGCCATTAAATGGCTTGAAAGCGGCAGTTACCGATCAAGGCATTTTATATGTTTCTGAAGATGGCAAATATGTATTGCAAGGTAATTTATATCAATTAACCGATAGCGGTGCGATTAATCTTTCTAATAAATTATTAGTGGCACAAGTAGAAAATTTAAAAAATGAGATGATTGTTTATCCAGCAAAAAATGAAAAATATGTTGTTACGGTATTTATGGATATTACCTGCCATTATTGCCATATTCTGCACGAACAGCTGAAACAATATAATGATTTGGGCATTACCGTACGTTATTTAGCTTTCCCAAGAGGTGGATTATCTAGCCAAGCTGCTCAGCAAATGGAAAGTATTTGGACGGATAAAGATCCATCATATGCTTTGAATGAAGCTGAAAAAGGTAATTTGCCGACCAAAATGAAAACGCCGAATATCGTCAGCAAACATTACCAATTAGGTTTACAATATGGCGTGCGTGGCACACCGAGTATCATTTTGCCTAGTGGTGAATTGTTGGGAGGTTATGTGCCTCCGCAAGAGTTGTTAAAAATTTTACAAGAGTAATACTTGAAGGCTTAAAAGCAGAATTGTAGTAGATAGAGCAGTAAAAATAGTATGAACGATCAGGCTGTAAAAATTATTCAACGGAGAGAAGTTGCAAACGGAGTTCAAGTGAATGCAGATCCGTTATTGGATCGCATTTATCGCAGTCGAGGCATAGCATCTGAAGCGGAACTAAATTATGCCTTGAAATATATGTTGCCGCCCTCTTTATTGACGCATTTGGAGCAAGCAACTGAATTATTGATTGAATCCTATCATCAACAAAAGCGGATTGTGATTGTCGGTGATTTTGATGCGGATGGTGCAACCAGTATTGCAGTTGCGGTATTCGCTTTACGTCAGTTAGGGTTTCAATCAGTTGATTTTTTAGTGCCGGATCGTTTTGAACAAGGTTATGGCTTGAGTGTTTCTGTGGCGCAAGATGCGCTAGATAAACAGGCGCAGTTAGTGATTACTGTTGATAACGGCGTTTCTTCACTAGAGGGTGTTGATTATTTAAAACAACATCAGGTGCAAGTGATTGTTACCGATCACCATTTGCCGGGTGAAAAATTACCAAATGCCGATGTTATTGTGAATCCTAATTTAGTGCATTGCGGTTTTCCATCCAAATATCTCGCTGGAGTGGGGGTGACTTTCTATTTAATGGTGGCGTTACGCGCTGCCTTTCGCCAACAAGGGCTTTTTGCGGATAAAAAAGAGCCTAACTTTGCGGAATTATTGGATTTTGTCGCATTGGGAACGGTGGCTGATGTGGTGCCGTTGGATCACAATAACCGCATTCTTGTTTCTCAAGGCTTGGCAAGAATACGCACACAACATTGCCATTGTGGAATTCGTGCTTTAATTGAAGTTGCTAATCTTGATATTACACAAATAGTTTCTAGTCATTTAGGTTTTTCTATTGCTCCCCGATTAAATGCTGCCGGTAGAATTGATAATATGTCGATTGGCGTGGAGTTACTTTTATCAGAAACAATGGAACAGGCGCGAGCGTTAGCGCTGGAATTGGATACACTTAATAAAACACGCAAAGAGATAGAAATTGGGATGAAACAGGAAGCATTGCATTATTTGCGTGAGTTAAAACCGATCTATCAGGAAGATACTTTTGCTATTGCGCTTTATCGTCCGGATTGGCATCAAGGCGTATTAGGCATTTTAGCGGCAAGAATGAAAGATCAATTTCATCGTCCGACAGCGATTTTTACACAGGAAGATGAGGGCATTTTGCGTGGTTCTGCGCGTTCAATAGAAGGTTTGCATATTCGTGATCTGCTTGATCATATCCATTGTCAACATCCTGAAATCATTATTAAATTCGGCGGTCACGCAATGGCAGCCGGTTTGAGTATTCACCAGAGATATTTTCCGGAATTTCAACGATTGTTCAACCAGTATGCAAAAGCTTGGTTGAATGAAAAATCATTACAAGGTGTTATTTATACTGATGGTGAATTAGGCGCTCAACAAATGAATGTAACAACGGCGGAAATGTTGCAATTTGCCGGTCCGTGGGGGCAACATTTTCCAGAGCCTCAATTTGATGGAGAATTTCGCATCTTACAGCAACGACTTGTAGGGGAAAAACATCTAAAAATGTTGCTGGAACCGATACAGGGAGGAGGATTGTTTGATGCAATTCAGTTTAATGTCGATACTAGACGGTTCCCTGATTTATCGATTAAAACAGCACGGATGGTCTATCATCTTTCAATCAATGAGTATAGATGTAATAGACAAGTGCAACTATTAGTCAATTATATAGAGGTATTGGAATAAATAATGAACAGTATTAAGTTGGCAATGCAAATTTTTTATTTTTTGCTTTTTGCGTTATCGGCGACGGTGAGTTACGCAGAACAGTTGCCGATTTTTAAAGATGGTAAGGACTATTTTTCCTATAAGCAACCGATACAAGAAGAACCGGCAGCAGACAATAAGATCAAAATTAAATTTTTCTTTTCCTATGAGTGTCGTATTTGTTTAATGGCGGCGGATAATTTGAGTTTATATAAACGAATGAATCCGGATAAAGTTGATATTGAATGGATTCCGGCGGCGACACCGGGAGGTTATTTTTCGGCAGCGGTTTATTACTCTCTAGAGAGTATGGGACATCCGGATCTTGCTGATCTGTTTATTTTTGATACGGCGGAACAAAAGTTTAATCGAAATAATCGCCATCGAGGGAAATTCTTACAAGAGTGGTTAACACGTAAACAAATTAATCTTGAGACTTTTTTAGAGGTGTTTAATTCGGAATTAGTTGCCGCTAAAGTGAATCAATCTATTAATTCGACATCAAAATATGGGGTATTTACCTTGCCGTTTGTTTCGGTTAATGGGCGTTATGTTTTAACTGGTAGTACACTCTATAATGATGATTACACGATGGCGGTTTTGGATTCATTAACAGCAAAAATTGTACAAGAACAACGAGGAAAAAAATGAAACTAGGTATTGTTGGTGCAATGGCACAAGAGGTCGAAATATTACAAAGTTTAATGAAAAATAAACGGATAAATAGATTAGCGAATTGTACAATTTACGAGGGAGAAATTGGTCGTCATCAGGTGGCGTTACTGCAATCAGGAATTGGTAAAACCGCAGCAGCAATGGGAACAACCGCATTGATTTTAACTTGCCAACCGGATTGTATTATTAATACTGGTTCGGCAGGTGGTTTAAATCCACAATTAAATATCGGCGATATTATTATTTCTGATAAAGTGTGCTATCACGATGCTGATGTAACTGCTTTTGGTTATGCTAAGGGGCAGTTGCCAGCGTGTCCGGAAAAATTTACGGCAGATGCGAAATTGATTGAAATTGTGAATACAGTGGTAATCGAGCAGGCGCAAAATGCTGTGATTGGTTTAGTCTGTTCCGGAGATCAATTTATTAATGGTGCCAATATGATTGCTCGAATTCGTCAGGATTTCCCTGAAGTTGCGGCGGTGGAAATGGAAGCGGCAGCGATAGCTCACACTTGTTACGCTTTTAATGTGCCGTTTGTTGTTATTCGCGCCATTTCCGATGTGGCAGATAAAGAATCACATATCTCTTTTGATGAGTTTTTACCGATAGCGGTCAAACAATCATCCAAGATTGTGTTGGCAGTGTTGGAAAAGTTAGCGTAAATCACTGAAAATAAAACAGAACAAAAAAGAATCCGTATCCAAAAAGTTAGTTTTCTAACTGATTAAGATGCGGACTTTTTTAGGCATAGTGGACAAGAGTGTTGGTAATAATTACCAAAATAATTAAGACCAACACTTTTTCTATTATTGGGAGCTTTCTATTTCTCGCCGTGTTTTTCCAACCATTGTTGCATAAATTTAATTTCTGCTTGTTGGGCTTTAATAATATTTTCAGCAAGTTGTCTTAGTTCTGGATCTTTACCATATTTCAATTCGACTTCCGCCATTGCTACTGCACCTTGATGGTGTGGCAACATTCCGGCAGCGAATGCAATGTCTGGATCTTGATGGGCAATGCCTTTCATCATTGAATCGTGCATTGCGCCCATAGATTGCATATAAGCTTCATTTGCTGCTGACATCTGGTGGGAATGGGACATTTCGGCAGAGGCATAAGAGGCAAATGCAAAAATAGCAATCGCTGATAGTAGTTTTTTCATTATTACTCCTTTGCTTAAGTTAATAAAAAATCAAAACGGTTGTTAGCATAAGCCTTTCCCTAACTGGAATCAAAATACCTTAAATTGAGTAATTTCGTTTACCAAAAATAGCTGTGCCGATGCGTACCATCGTAGAACCACAAGCAATTGCTGTTCTCATATCGTCTGTCATTCCCATTGATAATGTATCGATTTTTTGTTGAGGGAAGCGTTGTTGTAGTTGTTGTAAAAGTAATTTCATTTGATTGAAAATGGTAATTTGTTGGTTAATGTCTTCTGTTGGAGCTGGAATCGCCATAAGTCCGCGTAGTTGTAATTTTGGTAATTTAATAATTTGTTGTGCTAGCTCTTCCATTTGTTGTGGTGCAATACCGGATTTTGAACTTTCATCGCTGATATTAATTTGGATTAATATTTGTAGTGGGTTTAGATTATCAGGTCTTTGTTGGTTTAGGCGTTCGGCAATTTTTAGACGATCGATTGTTTGTACCCAATCAAAATGTTCTGCCACAATACGCGTTTTATTGGATTGTAATGGACCGATAAGATGCCAGGTAATATCGTTGATATTTTGTTGTTGTGCCAGCTGAATTTTTTCCACACCTTCCTGTACATAATTTTCACCGAATTGACGTTGTCCGGTGTGATAAGCTTTGAGAATGTCGGCGAAAGGTTTAGTTTTGCTGACAGCCAAAAGTGTTACCTCTTGAGTGGGATGACAATCCGCAATCTGTTGGCGAATATGTGCTAAATTTTGTGCAATCTCCATTTTTATCTCCTAAATGCTTAAAACGGTTTTTATTATAGAAAAATTTCTCATTATTCTCATAATTTTATTTGACAAGTGGAATGAATTTAGGTACTTATTATCACCATTGAAATTTAAAAGCGTTATAAAGATTCCTATGACAATGACTGTTATTACGATGACCCGCATTATGATGACCATTATTATTAGTGGGGCGGGTTAGCACTCAAAAAACAGGATTGTTAAACCCGCATCTTAAAAAATGCGGGTTTTTTTATGGGTAATGTTTTAGATAATTTTCAAAATACAATAAAGAGGACAACATCATGCGAGTATTAAAATTTGGCGGAACATCATTGGCAAATCCGGAACGTTTTTCTCAAGCGGGTGAGCTTATTCTGCAAGCACATTTAAAAGATCAGGCAGCAGCGGTACTTTCTGCCCCAGCGAAGATCACCAACTACTTGGTGGCATTGGTTGATAAGACAAATAAAGGTGAGGATAAACAACAGGATTTCAAAGAAGCAAAGCAAATTTTTGAGAATATTTTGAGTGGTTTGAAGCAAAAAAATGCAAAATTTGATGATGATAAATTAAGAAAAGTTGTCCAAAAGGAATTTGACCAAATAGAATCTGCCCTCTCCCAATTTTCTCCTCAATCTCAATGCCCAGATAATATTAATGCTTCAATCATTTCTCGTGGTGAAAAACTGTCAATTGCGATGATGGCAGCTTGGTTTGAAGCGCAAGGTTACCAAGTATATGTGATTGATCCAGTAAAACAATTATTAGCACAAGGGGAATATTTAGAGTCTTCTGTTGATATTGAGGAATCCACTAAACGAATTAATGCACCGTCAATTCCAAAACAGAGTGTGGTGCTAATGGCAGGATTTACCGCCGGTAATGATAAAGGCGAATTAATGGTGTTAGGTCGCAACGGTTCGGATTATTCTGCAGCGGTTTTAGCTGCTTGTTTACATGCAGATTGTTGCGAAATCTGGACTGATGTGGATGGTGTTTACACTTGTGATCCGCGTTTAGTGCCAGATGCGAGATTGTTGGAAACAATGTCTTATCAGGAGGCGATGGAGCTTTCCTATTTTGGTGCGAAAGTTATTCACCCACGTACCATTGCACCGATTGCTCAATTTAATATTCCTTGTTTGATTAAAAATACCGGTAATCCAAGTGCAGCAGGCACATTGATTGATGGCAATGTGCATTCTGAAACCTTGCAGGTGAAAGGTATTACCAATTTGAATGACGTGGTAATGTTTAATGTTTCCGGACCGGGAATGCAAGGAATGGTTGGTATGGCAGCACGTGTTTTTGACACAATGTCAAGAGCTGGCATTTCTGTTATTTTAATTACCCAGTCTTCATCAGAATATAGTATTAGTTTTTGTGTACCACAAAAATCTGCTACTAAAGCGAAGAGTGCTTTAAAACGTGCTTTTGCTAATGAATTGTCTTCTGGTGCTTTAGATGAAATTGAAATTTTGGATAATTTGGCAATTATCTCTGTTGTTGGGGACGGAATGCGTAAAAGTCGTGGTATAGCCGCAAAATTCTTTACTGCATTAGCACAGGCGAATGTCAACATCGTTGCGATTGCTCAAGGGTCGTCTGAACGTTCTATTTCAACTGTAGTGCCACAATCAAAAGCAATAGAAGGAGTAAAAGCAACACATCGTGCGTTGTTTAATAGTCAACAATCATTGCGTATTTTTTTGGTCGGAACAGGTGGGGTTGGCGGTGAGTTATTGGATCAAATCGCTCATCAACAACAGTTTTTAGCTGAAAAAAATATTGCTATTCGTGTTTGTGGAATAGCAAATTCAAAGCGTCTTTTATTGAATGTTGATGGTTTGGATTTAACTGATTGGCGTGAAAAATTGGAAAACTCCAATGAACACTTTTCTTTACATCGTTTTATTGATGCGGTGGAAGATCAACACGTCCTTAATCCGATTTTTGTAGATTGTACTTCCAATCAAGAGATTGCAGATAGTTATTTAACTTTCTTAAATGCCGGTTTTCATGTAGTGACACCTAATAAAAAAGCGAATACATCAAGTTTGGCGTATTATCATAAATTGCGTGATACAGCCTTGGTTAATCAACGTCTTTTCCTTTATGACACTAATGTTGGTGCCGGTTTGCCGGTGATTGAAAATTTGCAAAATTTATTAGCGGCAGGTGACGAAGTTGAGTTGTTTGACGGCATTTTATCTGGTTCACTTTCCTTTATTTTCGGTGAACTGGAACAAGGAAAATCATTATCTGAAGTGACACGTTTAGCTAAAGAAAAAGGCTTTACTGAGCCCGATCCTCGTGATGATCTTTCTGGGCAGGATGTGGCACGTAAATTATTGATTTTAGCACGTGAAACCGGTTTGGAATTGGAACTTAAAGATATTGAAGTGGAAGGTGTGTTGCCGAAAGGCTTTGCTGAAGGTAAATCAACCGCTGAATTTATGACAATGTTGCCTGAATTGGATGAAGAGTTTGCAAAACGAGTGCAAGCGGCACAGGCAACAGGCAAAGTGTTGCGTTATGTCGGTGAAATCAATCACGGTAAGTGCAAAGTGGCGATCAAAGCGGTAGATGCGGAAGATCCACTCTATAAAGTGAAAAATGGTGAAAATGCATTAGCATTTTATACTCGTTATTATTCACCAATTCCTTTATTATTACGGGGTTATGGTGCAGGAAATAATGTGACTGCCGCCGGAATTTTTGCAGATATTTTGCGGACTTTACGCCGTTAATAAAGAGGATTGATTATGTTACGAATTTATGCGCCGGCTTCAAGTGCCAATATTAGTGTTGGATTTGATACTTTAGGGGCAGCAATTTCACCGATTGATGGTTCATTGTTGGGTGATATTATTCAAATTGAGGATTGTGTAAACCAATTTGAATTTGAAAGTGTCGGTTATTTTGTGCGTAAATTGCCGAAAGAGCCACAGAAAAATATTGTCTATCAGGCTTATGTGTTGTTTAGTGAACGTTTGAAACTACGCAATCATACATTAAAGCCATTACGTTTAACCTTGGAAAAAAATATGCCGATAGGTTCAGGATTGGGTTCAAGTGCCTGTTCAATTGTGGCTACATTGGTGGCATTAAATCAATTCCACCAAGAACCGTTTTCTGATATGGAATTGTTGGAGATGATGGGGGAATTGGAAGGCAGAATCTCCGGTTCAATTCACTACGATAATGTTGCTCCTTGTTTTATGGGGGGCGTGCAGTTTATGGTGCAGTCGCTAGGGTCAATTTGTCAGCGTTTACCATTTTTTGATCATTGGTATTGGGTTTTGGTTTATCCGGGAATTAAAGTTTCCACTGCAGAAGCGAGAGCTATTTTGCCGAAAAGTTATACTCGTCAAGATGTGATTGCTCACGGCAGACATTTAGGGGGATTCGTACACGCTTGTCATACTCATCAAGAAAATTTAGCCGCCATTATGATGAAAGATGTCATTGCAGAGCCTTATCGCCAGCAATTATTACCAAATTTTGCAGAAGTGAAACAGGCAACACAGGATCTTGGGGCGTTGGCAACAGGTATTTCAGGTTCAGGGCCAACAATGTTCGCTATTGCACCGGATTTAACCACCGCAAATAAAGTGGCGGATTATTTAGAAAAACACTATTTACAAAATAATGAAGGTTTTGTGCATATTTGTCAGGTCGACAACCAAGGTGCAAGACAACTTAGTTAAGGAATAAAAGGAAAAAGAATGAATTTATACAACATCAAACATCCGGAAGAGAAAGTCAATTTTTCACAGGCAGTGCGTCAAGGATTAGGAAAAGATCAAGGTTTATTTTTCCCAGAAACATTGCCGCATTTTGAGAATGTTGAAGAATTATTAGCACTGCCTTTGGTAGAGCGTAGTCAACGAATTTTATCTGCTATAATTGGTGATGAAATTAGTGCTGAACAGTTAGCAAATATGGTAGCAAAAGCGTTTACCTTTTCGGCACCTTTAGTCAAAGTTGAAGATCATATTTATGCATTGGAGTTGTTTCACGGTCCGACATTGGCTTTTAAGGATTTCGGTGGACGCTTTATGGCTCAAGCATTAGCAACTGTTCGTAAAGATGGCAAAATTACTATTTTAACAGCAACTTCAGGCGATACCGGTGCGGCGGTGGCACACGCATTTTATGGATTGGAAAATATTGATGTAGTAATTCTCTATCCGAAAGGTAAAATCAGTGTGTTGCAAGAAAAATTATTCTGCACCTTGGGGGGCAATATTCGTACTATCGCCATTGAAGGCGATTTTGATGCTTGTCAAGCTCTAGTCAAACAGGCCTTTGATGATCAGGAACTGCGTAAGGCAATTGGTCTAAATTCAGCGAATTCAATTAATATTAGTCGTTTATTGGCACAAATTTGTTACTATTTTGAAGCGTTCGCACAATTACCGAAAGCGCAACGTCAAAATGTGGTAGTCTCTGTGCCAAGCGGTAATTTTGGGAATTTAACTGCGGGATTAATCGCAAAAGCTATAGGTTTACCTATTAAGCGTTTTATCGCTGCAACCAATGCTAACGATACCGTACCACGTTATTTGCGTTCTCATCAATGGCAACCGAACGCTACAGTGGCGACATTATCCAATGCAATGGATGTTAGCCGTCCAAATAACTGGCCACGCGTTGAGGAGTTATTCCATCGTAAAAATTGGCCATTGAATGACTTGCATTCCGATAGTGTAACTGACAATGAAACTGAGCAAACATTGAAGGATATGTTTGCTAACGGATACCTATGTGAACCACACGGTGCTATTGCTTATCGAGTGCTTAAACAGGATCTACAACCGGAAGAAACCGGTATTTTCCTTTGTACGGCACATCCAGCAAAATTTAAAGAAAGTGTTGAACGAATTTTAGAGACTGAAGTGGCATTACCGGAAGCATTGGCTAAACATAACGCCTTACCATTATTATCAATTACAATGCCAGCGGATTTTGATAAATTGAAAGTGTTTTTGTTAAAAGAAATTACTAATTAATAATAAAATAAAGGTGACAAATTTAAATGTCACCTTTTTTATATTCTAAATAAATTGATAAACAATTTGTTGATAATAAGGTTGAAGCGCTTTTTGGATTCCGCCATATTGATACCATTCCGGATGATTTGGGGTGTCCGGCAATGCTTCAGGCTCTAACGCAATGGCTTGATAATTTTGATATTTTCCAGTGTGGCTTGGGGTGCCAGCAAGGAAATTACTGCTATAAACCTGAATGGCATTTTGTGTGGTGGAGAGCAGTAGTGTTAAATCACTCGAAGAGGAAGTCAATTTGGCGGCCGGTCTTAGTTGACCGTTTTTACCTTGCAGCAGAAACGCATGATCATAACCACCGACCGCTTGCTGATCGGCATCTTTTAGAAAGTCGGTAGCGATGATTTTTGCTGTTCTGAAATCAAAATGTGTTGCCTCAACTGCGGTCAATGGACGATTTGGAATACCCTCTGCGTTGACCGGCAAATAGTAATCGGCAAACAGTTGTAATTGATGTTGACGAGCATCAGTAACGCCTTCATCAAGATTAAAATAACTATGATTGGTTAAATTTAATGCGGTGTCTTGATCACATTTTGCTAAGAAATCAATGAATAATGCATTATCATCAGTTAAGCGATATTTTAGAGTAATCTGTAAATTACCGCTAAAACCTTGATCACCATCCGCTGAAAAGAGGGAAAAAACAGCTGTTTGTGCACCGATATGTTCAATTTTCCAACGGCGTTTATCAAAGCCGGCACCACCGTGCAAGGTGTGTTTATTATCTTGATTTTTCACGATCTTTTGTGTTTTTGCGGCTAAACGGAATTGACCTTGATTGATACGATTAGCGAAACGTCCGATAGTAGCCCCTAAAAACGCTTGGTTTTCTGCTAACTTCGAGAGAGGGCAGCTACAAACTGTTTCACGAAGTTTGCCTTTTACTGGCACTAAAATGGATAAAATGGTCGCGCCCCAATCGGTTAATTGCACTTGCATTCCGTTTTTGTTTGTGAGTGTCACCAATTGATAGGGCAAGTTATCTGCGGCGATAATTTTTGTTGCAGTTAGCATAAATGAACCCCTTGTGAAGCGGTACAAACATAGAAATCTTCTTTTAAGCCTGTCTGTTTTTGATAGTTGTCGGCGATTATCTTACGCACAGACTCCACTTTTTCAAATGGTGCAATGGCGACAATACAACCTCCAAAACCGCCACCTGTCATTCTTGCACCGCCGCTATTGCCTATAGCTAGTTGAGCTAATTCCACCAAATAATCAATTTCCGGTACGGTGATTTCAAAATTATCACGCATAGATTGGTGTGATTGAGCCATTAATTCACCTAAATATTTGATATTGTTCTGTTTTAGAGCTTCAACTGCTTCCAATACTCTAGCATTTTCGGTAACAATATGTTTAGCTCGTTTATAAGCTAACGGGTCACGTTGTTCCAACTCTTTTCCGTAAGCATTAAAATGTGCCATACTCACATCTCTTAATGCCTTTACACCAAAAAACTTAGCTGCGGTTTCACATTGCTGACGACGTGTATTATATTCACCATCAACCAGATCGTGTTTGACGTGAGAATTTATAATCATAATGGCTAAGTTATCCGGAATCGGTGTTGGAATTGTCTCTAAACTACGACAATCAATCATCATTGCGTGGTGGTGTTGTCCTAAGGCAGAAATAAGCTGATCCATATTACCGCATTGACAACCGACAAAAAGATTTTCTGCTTTTTGACCAATTAAGGCGAGCTGTGTATTAGTTAGTGGTAGATTTCCTAGTTGTTGGCAGAATTTGCCGGTTGCCACTTCCAATGCGGCGGATGAGCTTAACCCTGATGAAAGCGGAACATTACCGCTAATCACAATATCTGCTCCTTGTGTAAAATTAGGGCAGGCTTGCTGAATAAAATAGACAACGCCTCGAACATAATTACACCATTTCCGTTCACTCGGTTTAATTTCTTGCAACAATGAAAATTGATCCTGTTCATCTAAATCAGCGGCATAAACATTAAAATGATGATCATCTCGTGGTTTCCCACAAATTGAAGTGCCGTAATTAATGGCACAAGGCATAACGAAACCGTCATTGTAGTCAGTATGTTCACCGATTAAATTTACTCTACCGGGTGCATAAACTTGCAATGTCGGTTGAGTGGTAAAACGTTCAATAAATACTTTTTTGGCAATTTCAATAGGTTGCATAAATTCCTCTCAATCAAATTTGGCTGTAATGGGTGGTGGATAATGCGGCTAGTCGAGCGGCTGCCTGTTCTGCGGTTAAATCACGTTGTGATTCAGCTAGCATTTCGTAACCAACCATAAATTTACGCACTGTTGCTGAACGCAACAGTGGTGGGTAAAAATGGGCGTGTAATTGCCAATGTTGCTGATCTTGATTAGTGAATGGCGCACCGTGAAAGCCCATTGAATAAGGGAAAGAGGTCATAAAAAGATTGTCATATTTTGTTGTTAATTGTTTCAAAGCGGTGGATAAATCACGACTTTGTGAGTCGTTTAATTCTGTCATTCGAGTTACGTGAGCTTTAGGCAAGAGTAGTGTTTCAAACGGCCAAACTGCCCAAAACGGCACAACGGCAAGCCAATGTTCAGTTTCTACCACAATACGTTCTTTCCGTTCCAATTCTTGTTGGGCATAATCGACCAACAATACAGAATGATGTTGCTGAAAATATTGACGTTGCATTTGATCTTCGCGCGTAATTTCATTTGGTAAAAAACTGTTTGCCCAAATTTGGCCGTGTGGATGAGGATTGGAACAACCCATTGCTGCCCCTTTGTTTTCAAAAATCTGTACCCACGGATAGGTTTTCCCTAATTCTTTAAGTTGTTGTTGCCACACTTGAATAACCTGAAAAATTTCTTGTTCAGTCAACAGCGGTAAGGTTTTGCTGTGATCTGGAGAGAAACAAACTACACGACTTTCACCGGTTGCTTGGCTAAATTGAAATAATGGATTAGTACTTATTGGTGGTGCTGGTGTTTCATTCAATAGTGCTGAAAAATCATTTTTGAAGACAAAAGGTTGGGTATATTGTGGATTTTGTTCACCCGTGATGCGTCTGTTTCCCGGACAAAGATAACAGCTTGGATCGTAACTTGGTTTTTGTTCATCTGTTGCTTTTTCCTGTTGACCTTGCCAAGGGCGTTTTGCTCGATGTGGTGAAACCAGCACATATTCGCCTTTTAATGGATTATAACGGCGATGTGGATGTTCTGTAGGATCAAAAATTTCGCTCATAAAGTATTCCTTGCTATCAAATGTAAACGGTTACAATTTAATGCGTAAGATACCAATTATTTTCGCAATAAACTGTTATCCAGATCACAAAAAGAACATATTTTTAGTACGATGTATCTATTTAGCGTTATTATTTACGAAAATAATGTAACAAAGATTGGTATAGGATAAAAATATGGTAACAATTCGCGATGTAGCTAAAGTAGCTGGGGTCTCAGTTGCAACGGTTTCTCGTGTACTCAATGATCATCCAAGTATTAGCGAAAAAGCAAAAAATAAAGTATTACAAGCAGTTGCAGAATTAAACTATCAACCGAATGCAAATGCTCAGGCCTTAGCATCACACGCTGTAGATACTATTGGTGTTGTTGTAACAGATGTAACAGATCCGTTTTTTGCTATTTTAGTGAAATCTATAGATCAAGTGGCGGAAAGTTATCAGAAAAATATTTTGATTGGTATGGGATACCACAATGCGGATAAAGAGCGCAAAGCGATTGATAACCTGCTACGAAAACGTTGCACCTGCTTGGTAATACACGCAAAAGCCTTATCAGATGAGGAGTTGTCTTCATATTTAACGGCGATTAAAGGAATGGTAATTATTAATCGTATTGTTCCTGGATTCGAGAACCGCTGTATAGGTTTAGACAATGTCAAAGGAACAGAAATCGCTACTGAAACATTAATTCGGAGTGGACATCGTTGTATTGGTTACATCGGTTCTAATCATCCGATACACGATGAAACTGATAGACTACAAGGTTACTTAAATACATTGAAAAAATATAAAATTCCTATCAAAGAATTGGCTATTACAAAAAGCTCACCGAATTTTGAAGGAGGAGAGGAGGCAATGATTAATTTATTAAGTTATAACAGTGATTTAACTGCAGTTGTTGCCTATAACGATTCAATGGCAGCAGGTGCAATGTCGGTATTGAGTGAAAACGGTATTATTGTGCCTAAAGATTTTTCTTTAATTGGTTTTGATGATATGCCGATAGCTAATCATTTAATTCCTAAATTAACCACCATACGTTATCCTATTGATTTAATGGCAAATTATGCTGGTAAGTTAGCATTAAGTTTAGCTAATAATGATATTGAACTGCCGGAACCGATACAATTTAATCCAACTTTGGTAAGGCGTTTTTCTGTTGAAAGATGTATAAAATAAAAAAATTGTAATTAAGTTACATTTTTGTGAAACCGATCACATCAAATATTAAAAAAAATCTGTATGCTATTTGAAGTTATATTTCTGCAATAGCGGTATGGAAAGATAACCGACAGTTGATAACGATAGTTTTGACTGTATAAATAAAGAGTGAGCTGCTCTTAAGATTATGAATTTCCAGTAAATTTAATAGGAGATGTGTATTATGAAGAAAATTGTACTTAGTGCGATTGCATTATCATTAGGCTTAGGATTAAGCACTATGGCGCAGGCAAAAGATGTTCGTATCGGTGTAACCATTTACAAATATGACGATAATTTTATGTCTTTGATGCGTAAAGAAATCAATAAAGATGCTGAAAAAGTGGAAGGCATTAAATTATTGATGAATGACTCACAGAATGCACAATCTATTCAAAACGATCAAATTGATGTTTTACTTTCTAAAGGCGTAAAAGCATTGGCGATTAACTTGGTTGATCCGTCTGCTGCTCCAACAGTGATTAATAAAGCGAAAGGTTTGAATGTGCCGATTGTTTTCTTCAATAAAGATCCTGGTCAAAAAGTAATTGACAGTTATGATGCGGCCTACTATGTAGGAACTGATCCAAAAGAATCAGGTATTATCCAAGGTGATTTGATTGCAAAACAGTGGAATGCACATCCAGAATGGGACTTAAATAAAGATGGAAAAATCCAATTTGCTTTATTAAAAGGTGAACCGGGACATCCTGATGCGGAGGCTCGTACAAAATATGTGGTTGAAGAATTAAATGCAAAAGGTATTCCAACCGAACAACTCTTCTTGGATACCGGTATGTGGGATGCTGCAATGGCGAAAGATAAAACTGATGCTTGGTTGTCCAGCTCAAAAGCTAACGATATTGAAGTGATCATCTCCAACAATGATGGTATGGCGATGGGCGCATTGGAAGCAACCAAAGCACACGGTAAAAAATTACCGATTTATGGTGTGGATGCATTGCCTGAAGTGCTTCAACTCATCAAGAAAGGTGAAATTGCCGGTACTGTCTTGAACGATGGTGTTGGTCAAGCTCAAGCAGTTGTTGATTTATCCAGCAACTTAGCGAAAGGCAAAGAAGCGACAGATGGAACACAATGGAAATTAGAAAAACGCGTTGTTCGTATTCCTTATGTAGGTGTCGATCAAGAAAATTTAAGTGATTTCTTAAAATAATATCTGATTACCAGATTGTGGGGGAGCAATCCCCCTCTTTCCTGCTTTGGGGTTGAATATGGTAGTACAAGCCGAAACAAATAGCAGTCAAGTGCTGCTAGAAATGAAAAATGTCAACAAATCATTTCCCGGTGTGAAAGCACTTGACCACGCCAATTTAACAGTTCACGCACATTCCGTTCACGCATTAATGGGCGAGAATGGTGCGGGAAAATCCACATTATTAAAATGTTTATTTGGAATTTATGCAAAAGACGAAGGTGAAATTCTCTATTTAGGAAAAGAGGTTAATTTCCGTACCTCAAAAGAAGCTCTTGAAAATGGGATTTCGATGGTACATCAAGAATTAAATCTTGTTCGTCAAAGAAGTGTAATGGATAACCTCTGGTTGGGGCGTTATCCGTTAAATGGTTTCTTAGTGGATCACGGAAAAATGTATCGTGATACAAAAGCGATCTTTGATGAATTGGATATTGATATTGATCCGAAAGAGAAAGTTGCTAACTTATCTGTTTCACAGATGCAAATGATTGAAATTGCAAAAGCTTTCTCTTATAACGCTAAAATTGTCATTATGGATGAGCCAACTTCCTCATTGTCGGAAAAAGAGGTAGAACATCTATTTAAAATTATTGCCAAGCTAAAAGATCGCGGTTGTGGCATTATCTATATTTCTCACAAAATGGATGAAATTTTTAAGATTTGTGATGAAGTGACCATTTTACGTGATGGAAAATGGGTCAATACTGTCAAAATAAAAGATACTGATATGGATCAATTAGTAACGATGATGGTAGGGCGTGAGTTAACCCAGCGTTTTCCCGAAAAACGTAATGTGCCGAAAGAAACCATTCTTACTGTTGAACATTTAACCGCAAAAAATCAACCATCTATTCAAGATATCAGTTTTGAACTTCGTAAAGGTGAAATTTTAGGTATTGCCGGTCTGGTGGGCGCAAAACGAACTGATATTGTTGAAACTATTTTTGGTATTCGTGAAAGAGCAAGCGGAACGATCAAACTGCACGGCAAAGAGATGCGCAATAAAAGTGCATTGGAAGCGATTAATAATGGTTTTGCATTAATCACTGAGGAGCGTCGTTCAACAGGGATTTATGCCAATTTAAGTATTGAGTTTAACTCATTGATTTCTAATATGAAGTCCTATCTGGGTAAATTAGGACTTCTCAGCACAGCAAAGATGAAAAGTGATACTCAATGGGTTATTGATTCGATGAATGTGAAAACGCCATCACATCGTACCAATATCGGTTCATTATCAGGCGGTAATCAACAAAAAGTGATTATTGGGCGCTGGTTATTAACTCAACCGGAAATTCTAATGATGGATGAACCGACACGAGGCATTGATGTCGGTGCGAAATTTGAAATTTACCAATTAATGATGCAATTAGCAGAGAAAGATAAAGGTATCATTATGATCTCTTCCGAAATGCCGGAGTTGCTCGGAGTAACGGATAGAATTTTAGTGATGAGTAATGGTCGGGTAGCAGGGATTGTCGAAACGGCAAAAACCTCGCAAGAACAGATTTTGCAACTTGCAGCAAAATATTTATAAGTTGATAAAAGGATTGAATTATGGCTGGTATTCAACAAAAAAAATCACTTGATTTTATGAAACAAAATGCGATTTATTTTGTTCTTTTAATCTTGTTAGGGGTGATCGTTTCACAAGATGATACCTTTTTAAGTTTATTGAACTTCAGTAATATTTTGACACAATCATCCGTGCGTTTAATTATTGCATTGGGGATGGCTGGAATTTTGATTACACAGGGTACGGACTTATCCGCCGGGCGTCAGGTTGGATTGGCAGCGGTGGTTTCAGCAACAATGTTACAAGCGTTGGATAATACTAATCGTGTATTCCCTGATCTTGCTGAAATGCCAATTCCTGTTGTGATTTTAATCGTGTGTGCTATCGGTGCAGTTATCGGAATGATTAACGGCTTAATCGTCGCCTATCTAAATGTAACACCGTTTATTGCGACTTTAGGAATGATGATTATTGTTTATGGTGCAAACTCACTTTACTATGATGCAGTTGGTTCTTCTCCGATTGCAGGCTTCAGCAAATCTTTCTCTGAATTTACTCAAGGTTTCTTCCAACTTGGCGATTTCAGGCTCTCTTTCATCACTATTTATGCCGCAATCGCTGCATTTTTTGTCTGGGTTGTGTGGAATAAAACACGTTTTGGTAAAAATATGTTTGCTATCGGCGGTAATCCGGAAGCAGCACGCGTGTCCGGTGTAAACGTTGCTAGGAACCTAATCTTTGTTTATGTACTTGCTGGTGCATTTTACGGTTTTGCCGGGATGTTGGAAGGTGGTCGTATCGGTAGTGCTACTAACAATCTCGGTTTTATGTACGAATTGGATGCAATCGCCGCTTGCGTGGTTGGAGGTGTATCCTTTGCCGGTGGTGTTGGTACTGTTATTGGTGTTATCACAGGTGTTATTATTTTCACTGTTATCAACTATGGTTTAACCTACATTGGTGTAAACCCATATTGGCAATATATTATCAAAGGTACCATCATTATCCTTGCGGTAGCAATAGATTCTTTGAAATATGCGAAGAAGAAATAGTCTTTCTTCCACAAGTTATAATAAAGCCGCATCGACTAGATGCGGTTTTTTGTCTTGAATATATAACCTAACTACAACATATAAGAAAAAAATATTCAAAGCATAAAAAGCCCCATATTCATATATTATGGGGCAAGTAGTAGGAGGTTGTTTTTTATTATTTTAATGCAGCTTGATCCTCTTCTTGAATTTTTGCTTCACACGCTTTGACTTGTTTTTCAAAAATAGTGAGCCATTGTTTATGTTGCAAATGATAGGTGCAATTATAGGATTTTGGAATAAAGATTTGCTAACAGGAGAGGTCTTTTCTCACATAGTAAGTATGTTCCCTGCATTTATTATAGGATTACTACTTGGATTATTCGGATACCAATTGATGCATAAATATAATATTAATTATCATAAAATCATTTACTGTTTTTTAATCGTTATTGGTAGTATTCTAATCTTACAGAATCTTGTGAAGATATAAGGTGAGATTATGAAACGAATATTAATTATTGGTCTTGTTGTCCTCCTAACCGCTTGTGCTTTGACACCGGAGCAACAGCGAGCTAGAGAGGAGGCTCAAATTCGGCAGCAGCAGGCGCTACAGGTTGCTTTGGCAAAACAGTGTGATGAAGAAACGGCATATTTAATGAAGCGTCAGTTTGATCAGGATATTGGCTTAACAGAAAAAGAGCAGAAAGCATTCAAAGCGGAATATACTAAGCGGGTGAATGATCCAATGTTCCAATCCTGTTATAAATTGGCATTACAAAATTATATGGCTCAGCAACAAATCCGACAGATGGAGATTGAGCGGCAATTTTATTATGATGATTTTCCTCCATACGATTTAGGACCACGTTGGCATCATCGGCATTGGCATCGTTGGTAGATGAGAAGTTATAAAAGGTAAAGGCTAAGCCTCTACCTTTTTTGTCTATTACTGATAATCCACTAAAATATCAGATTCGCTGATGGTGTCGCCGTAAACCGGATAGAGTGTTTTTTCGTAAGCGGCTTTAATTTTGCCCTCTTTAGTTAGTTTTACGATTTCATCATTTAACCATTTTAATAATTCAGGTTGATTTTTTTGTACTGCCGGAGCGATGAACTCTTGTTCGCCCAAGCTACGCACGCCAACGGTATAGCCTGGATTATTTTTTGCCCACGCGAATAATAGTGTGTTGTCGTGTGCTAATGCGTCGCCACGCCCATCTTTTAAGGCATCAAAGGTTTCTGTATTTTGTTCAAATTTCAATAATTTGATATTAGGATAATTTTTTGTGAAGAAGGCATCGGCGGTAGTGCCCTTATTAACTAATAATGTTTTATCAGTTAATTGCTGAATATCAGTGATGACGGAATCTATTTTACCGACTTCTTAAAAATTGTTCTGGAGTGTTCTATTCAATAATATTGCTTTGATCCATAAAAATAATGTGGTCTGAAACTTGACGAGCGAAAGTCATTTCGTGGTAAACAATCTTGCAAGAGATTTCAATATAAGCTTTAGTGATGCGAGATAAAACTCGTATCGGATACACCAGCAGCACTGCACAGATAATGCCGATAATTAGAGAGAAAATAATACCGGCTCCTGCTAAATAAAGTGTGAGTAAGGTTGCATCAATAAATTTTGGAATTGCATTAACAACGTATTGCCAATCCATTTTTAGATTCCATTTAAACTAAAACATAAAGGCATTATATAAATTTATTTCTATACGGCTAGATGGCTATTTAGCACTTTTTATTATTTTTTATAACTAAAAGAAATAAAAGTATGATAGTAATCGGAAATGTTATAAGAAATCTGCATTTAAAATAATGTTGAATAATGTTGATCTTTTTTGAAGAAGGAATAATTAGAATGATAAAAAAAGAAGATGGGAAATACCCATCTTCAAGAGATAAAAGGAATTGTAGAAAAGGGTTATACGATACCTTGAGCTAGCATTGCATCGGCCACTTTGCGGAAACCGGCAATATTTGCGCCGTTTACATAGTTGATGTAGCCATTTTCGCTACCATTAGCAACGCAGTTTTCGTGGATATTTGCCATAATGTCGAAAAGGCGTTGATCCACTTCTTCACGACTCCAAGATAAACGAATTGCGTTTTGGCTCATTTCCAATCCCGATGTCGCTACTCCACCGGCATTGCTGGCTTTACCCGGTGCATAAAGAATTTTTGCATCGATAAATACGTTTACAGCACCTAAAGTAGAAGGCATATTCGCCCCTTCGGCAACACAGATACAACCATTACTCAATAATGTTTTGGCATCTTCTGCATCCAATTCATTTTGAGTTGCGCAAGGTAGTGCGACATCACAAGGAATTCCCCAAGGTTTTTGGTTGGCAAAATATTCTAAGCCTTGTTCTTTGGCATAAACAGAAATACGTTCGCGACGCACTTCTTTTAATTCAATTAATGCTGCTAATTGAGCTTCTGTCATACCGCTGTCAGCAAATTTAACAAAACCGTTTGAGTCGGAAAGGGTTAAGACTTTCGCACCTAATTGGATCGCTTTTTCAGCTGCATACTGCGCAACATTACCTGAACCGGAAATAAGCACGCGTTTACCTTCAATGCTTTGTCCTTTGGTTTTTAACATACTTTGTGCGAAGTACACCACACCGTAACCGGTGGCTTCCGGACGAATCAAACTACCGCCGTAAGGTAAACCTTTTCCGGTTAATACAGAAGCAAATTCATTACGAACACGTTTGTATTGTCCAAATAGATAGCCGATTTCACGTCCGCCAACGCCAATATCACCGGCAGGTACATCAAGATCGGCACCGATGTGACGAGAAAGTTCGGTCATAAATGCTTGGCAGAAACGCATTACTTCCGCATCAGATTTGCCTTTAGGATCGAAATCAGAACCGCCTTTGCCGCCACCCATAGGTAACGTGGTTAAAGCATTTTTGAAGACTTGTTCAAAAGCAAGGAATTTTAAGACACCAAGATCAACAGTCGGATGGAAGCGTAATCCGCCTTTATAAGGACCGATGGCGGAGTTCATTTGAATACGATAACCACGATTTACTTGCACTTGACCTTTGTCATCAACCCAAGATACTCGGAACATTACTACTCGTTCCGGTTCAACGATACGTTCAAGTAAGCCTTGTTGTGCATATTTCGGATGTTTGGCGATAAAAGGTGCTAGACTACCGAAAACCTCTTTAACTGCTTGATGAAATGGTGCTTGGTTCGGATCACGTTGTTTAATTTTTTCGAATAAAAGTGTTAAGTCATTCATATGTTTGCCTTCCTATTTTGTTGTTATGTTTGAATTGTTTGTCAGTGTAGCAAGCAAGGCAAAAAAAAGGCTAGTTTTTTTTAAGAAAAATAAGAAAAGTTAAATGAGATATAAATAAACCGGATATTTTTGAAATATGTTTAATTTTTGAATAAAAGATATAAAAAAACTGCCCCGAAAGGCAGTTTTTTAACCAATAGTTATTAATTACATAGTTTGTGTGAAAGTACGAGTAATAACGTCTTGTTGTTGCTCTTTAGTTAAAGAGTTAAAACGCACTGCATAACCGGAAACGCGAATGGTTAATTGTGGATATTTTTCCGGATTTTCCATTGCATCTAACAACATTTCACGGTTCATTACGTTCACGTTCAAGTGTTGTCCGCCTTCAATGGTCGCTTCGTGGTGGAAATAACCGTCCATTAAGCCTGCTAAATTACGTTTTTGTGCTTCGTAATCTTTACCTAACGCATTTGGTACGATTGAGAAGGTATAAGAGATACCGTCTTTCGCATAAGCAAATGGCAATTTAGCCACAGAAGTTAATGAAGCTACCGCACCTTTTTGGTCACGACCGTGCATTGGGTTTGCACCTGGTCCGAATGGTGCGCCGGCACGACGACCGTCCGGAGTATTACCGGTTTTCTTACCGTAAACCACGTTGGAAGTAATGGTCAATACAGATTGAGTAGGTACTGCATTGCGGTAAGTTTTAAGTTTTTGAATTTTCTTCATAAAGCGTTCAACCAAGTCGCAAGCAATTTCATCTACACGGCTGTCGTTGTTACCGAATTGTGGATATTCACCTTCAATTTCAAAGTCGATAGCAATATCTTTAGCCACAACATTACCATCTTTATCTTTGATGTCGCCACGGATAGGTTTAACTTTTGCATATTTGATAGCAGAAAGTGAGTCTGCCGCAACGGATAATCCGGCGATACCGCAAGCCATTGTGCGATAAACATCACGATCGTGTAATGCCATTAATGCAGCTTCATAACTGTATTTATCGTGCATATAGTGGATGATGTTCAAGGCAGTAACATATTGTTTTGCCAACCAATCCATAAAGCTATCCATACGGGTCATAACATCATCGTAGTCAAGATATTCAGTTTTGATTGGCTCTGTTTTCGGACCAACTTGCATACCGTTTTTCTCATCAACACCACCATTGATAGAGTAAAGCATTGTTTTCGCTAAGTTGGCTCTCGCACCGAAGAACTGCATTTGTTTACCAACAACCATTGGACTCACACAGCAAGCAATAGCATAATCATCACTATTGAAATCTGGACGCATTAAATCATCGTTTTCATATTGAACAGAAGAGGTATCAATAGAAACTTTTGCACAGAAACGTTTAAAGTTATCTGGTAATTTTTCAGACCAAAGAATTGTCATATTTGGTTCAGGTGATGGTCCCATAGTGTAAAGAGTATTTAAGAAACGGAATGTATTTTTAGTTACTAAAGTACGTCCATCTAAACCCATACCACCAAGAGATTCTGTTGCCCAAATTGGGTCCCCTGAGAATAATTGATCGTATTCAGGAGTACGTAAGAAACGTACCATACGTAATTTCATAACAAGATGATCGATCAACTCTTGAGCTTGTTCTTCAGTCAAAGTGCCTTCTTTTAAGTCACGCTCAATATAAATATCTAAGAATGAAGAGACACGACCAAATGACATCGCTGCACCGTTTTGTGATTTAACTGCTGCAAGGTAACCGAAGTAAGTCCATTGTACAGCTTCTTTAGCATTTTTTGCCGGTCCGGAAATATCGTAACCATAACTGGCAGCCATTTGTTTGATTTGACCCAATGCGCGATGTTGTTCAGCAATTTCTTCACGTAATTGGATGGTCATTTCAAGATCTTCACCGCTTTCTAAGCGTGGTTGAAGTGAAGAGAATTGTTTATATTTATCAGCCATTAAGAAATCAATACCATAAAGGGCAACACGGCGATAATCTCCGATGATACGTCCACGTCCATAAGCATCTGGTAAGCCGGTTAATACACCTGATTTACGACAACGTAGAATATCTGGTGTGTAGACATCAAATACTCCTTGATTATGTGTTTTACGGTATTCAGTAAAGATTTTTTTTACTTTAGGATCTAATTCTCGACCATAAACTTTGCAAGATCCTTCAACCATTTTGATCCCACCAAAAGGAATAATGGCACGTTTTAAAGGAGCATCAGTTTGTAATCCAACGATCTGTTCTAATTCTTTCTCGATATATCCTGCTGGGTGAGAAATGATTGTTGAAGGAATGTCTGTATCAAAATCAAGAGGTTCGTGAGTGCGATTTTCCTCTTTAATCCCTTCCATAACTTTATCCCAAAGTTTGGTGGTAGCAGCAGTAGCACCAGCTAAGAAAGATTCATCACCTTCATATGGAGTGTAGTTACGCTGAATAAAATCACGTACATTGACGTTTTCTTGCCAATCACCAGCTTGGAAACCTGACCAAGCTAATTGTTGTTGTTCTGTTAATTGAGTCATAATCATTTCCTTAATTGAATAATGAATAAAAATAAATGCTTTAGTGCGCTTTGGCTAAAAAGCGATGGAATAAGCCAATACAAACCGCACCACCAATAATGTTACCTAATGTGACAGGAATTAAATTCTTCACAATAAAATGGTAGAAATCTAAATCGGCAAACTGTGAAGCATCAATTCCCAATTGTTGCCAAAATGAAGCATCACTATAATGTGCTGTCAAAATACCCATTGGAATCATAAACATATTTGCTACACAGTGTTCAAAACCTGAAGCAACGAACATCCCAATCGGTAAAATCATAATTAATGCTTTATCGGTTACCGTCCGTCCGGAATAAGCCATCCAAATGGCGACACAAACCATAATATTACATAAAATACCTAAGCAAAAAGCCTCTAACCAAGAATGGTGAATTTTATGTTGTGCAGTTTTCAGAATAGTTAATCCCCATTGACCTTCCACGGCCATTGTTTGCCCAGCGAACCAGATTAACGCCACAATGATTAAACTGCCTACGAAATTGCCAAAATAAACAACAACCCAGTTGCGTAGCATTTGTACAGCAGTAATTCTACCGGAAGCTTTGGCGGTGGCGGTTAGTGTGGAGGAGGTAAAAAGTTCTGTTCCCAAAATCACTACCATAATGACACCAAGAGAGAAAACCAAACCGCCAACGAGTTTAGCCAATCCCCACGAAGCATTAGTTAATCCGGTTTGTGTTGTTGTATAAAACACAAAGGCAAGTGCAATACAGGCACCGGCGGAAATACCGGAAGCAAAAGAGAGAAAAGGTTTTTTCTGTGCTTTATAAGCGGCAACATCTTCCGCCAGATCTGTCATCTGTGCCGGATTCAGTGCAATAGTTGTCGCATCTTTCATAAACACGATTTCCTTCAAAAAAATTTTATATTTTCAAAAATTTTGCTAATTATAGGAAGTTTTAGTGGGAATAAATAGCAAATTCAGTGTTTAGAAATTACCGTTTTGAGGTATCGTTGATACAGATCAAATTTCAAATTAAGTTATTGAAATATTGTTAAAAAGTTGTTTTAAAACAATGTAAAGAAGTTTTCTTCTCTTTTACAAGCATAACTATAAAAAAGCCTTTATAATAGACGAGTTATTTTAACCTTCATATTATTAGTTATTTTTAAGGAGAAAAGTTATGGCAACAGAAACTATCTTTAGCAAAATTATCCGTAAAGAAATTCCGGCAGATATCGTCTATCAGGATGATTTAGTTACGGCATTTCGCGATATTGCTCCGCAAGCGCCGACACATATTTTGATTATTCCGAATAAAATCATCCCAACTGTCAACGATGTAACAGCGGAAGATGAACAAGTTTTAGGGCATCTGTTTGTCATTGCTGCAAAAATTGCAAAAGAACAAGGTATTGATGAGAATGGTTATCGCCTCATTGTGAATTGTAATAAACACGGCGGACAGGAAGTGTTTCATTTACATATGCATTTGGTTGGTGGTAAACAGCTTGGCAAAATGTTGCCGTAAGCAGGAGTTTTGAATGTCTGAATTATTAATTGCTTTCATTTTAGGTTGTGTTGAAGGCTTAACCGAATTTTTACCTGTTTCATCAACTGGACATATGATAATTGCCGGTCATTTTCTTGGCTTTGAAGGTCAAAAAGCGGCAACGTTTGAAGTGATTATCCAATTAGGGTCGATTTTGGCAGTTATTTTTGTGTACTGGCGCAAAATGTTCGGATTGATCGGTATTCATTTCGGTGAGAAAGTGGATCGGAACAAAGCTCACTTAAATTTAATACATATTATTTTAGGGATGATCCCAGCAGTGGTGTTGGGGTTAGTATTTCATTCCACGATCAAATCTTGGTTTAATATTCATAATGTTATCGGTGCTTTGGTTGCCGGTGGTATTTTATTGATTTTGGCGGAAAAATTTCGTCCGCAACCGGCATATGCGGAAGAGTTGGATCAAATTACTTACCGTCAGGCATTTGCGATCGGGCTATTCCAGTGTTTGGCATTATTCCCTGGTTTTTCTCGTTCCGGAGCGACTATTTCCGGTGGGTTGTTGATGGGAGTAGGTAAAAAAGCTGCAGCAGAATATTCTTTTATTTTAGCTGTGCCGATGATGATTGGTGCAACAGCATTGGATTTATATAAAAGCCTTCCTTTTCTTTCGTGGGATGATTTACCGTTATTTGTGGTTGGTTTCGTTACCGCATTTGTAGTGGCAATGATTGCTATTCGAACATTCTTGCATTTAATTGGTAAAATCTCATTCGTTTCTTTTGCGATATACCGTTTTATCTTAGCGATTTTATTGGCTTGGATCGTGTTGGCTTAATAAGGGGCAGAGGGTGAAATATAAAAATTTACGTGAATTTATTACATTGCTGGAACAACAGGGGGAGCTTAAACGCATTACGGTTGAAGTTGATCCGTATCTGGAAATGACAGAAATTGCGGATCGTACTTTGCGTAAAGGAGGGCCGGCACTGTTGTTTGAAAATGCAAAAGGATTTGATATACCTGTTTTATGTAATCTGTTTGGTACGCCGAAGAGAGTTGCATTGGGGATGGGGCAAGAGGATGTTAGCGCCTTGCGTGAAGTAGGCAAATTGTTGGCATTTTTGAAAGAACCAGAGCCACCGAAAGGAATCAAAGATTTATTCAGCAGCATTACGCAATTTCGCCCTGTGTTGAATATGCCGACAAAAACGGTGAGTAAACCGGAATGTCAGGATGTTGTTTTAAGTGGAGATCAGGTGGATTTATACCGTTTACCGATTATGCACTGTTGGCCGGATGATGTAGCCCCTTTAATTACTTGGGGATTGACAGTTACAAAAGGGCCTTATAAAAAACGGCAAAATATCGGTATTTATCGTCAACAACTGATTGGAAAAAATAAATTAATTATGCGTTGGCTATCGCATCGTGGTGGTGCTTTAGATTTTCAGGAATGGAAAGAAGTCCATCCAGACGAGAAATTCCCAGTTGTTGTAGCGTTGGGCGCTGATCCGGCAACTATTTTAAGTGCAGTAACACCTATTCCAGATACGCTTTCTGAGTACGCCTTTGCAGGCTTGCTTCGTGGTAATAAAACAGAAGTGTCGAAAGCATTAAGTTGCAATCTGGAGATTCCTGCTGGTGCGGAAATTGTGCTGGAGGGATATATTGATCCGAATGAAACTGCATTAGAAGGGCCTTATGGCGATCACACCGGTTATTACAATGAGCAGGAACACTTTCCGGTATTTACCGTGACTCACCTGACAATGCGTAAAGACCCGATTTACCATTCGACTTATACCGGCCGTCCACCGGATGAGCCTGCGGTGTTAGGGGAATCATTGAATGAGGTCTTTATTCCTATTTTGCAGAAGCAGTTTCCGGAAATTGTTGATTTTTACTTACCGCCGGAAGGGTGCTCTTATCGCTTAGCGGTAGTGACGATCAAAAAGCAGTATGCCGGTCACGCTAAACGTGTAATGATGGGAGTTTGGTCATTCTTACGACAGTTTATGTATACTAAATTTGTAGTGGTTTGTGATGATGATGTTAATGCACGTGATTGGAAAGATGTAATTTGGGCAATTACAACCAGATGCGATCCAGCACGGGATGTTACATTAGTGGAAAATACCCCGATAGATTATCTTGATTTTGCTTCACCAGTAGCGGGGTTAGGCTCCAAAATGGGAATTGATGCAACCAATAAATGGCAGGGAGAAACTCAACGGGAGTGGGGGCGTCCTATTAAAAAAGATCCGAATGTCGTGAAACGAATTGATGAGATTTGGCAACAATTAGGTCTTTAAGCGTAATGTTTTCAGTCTTGAAATAGGCGGTTACGCTAATATTAAATATCGTAAATCGCAATAATAGAAAACGTACTACTCAGAGTAATTGTTTCTGTGGTACTATGCCAGCACTTTTCAAATAAAATTAAGGAGTAAATTTTATGTCACAACTTGAAGCTCTACGCAAAATGACAGTGGTTGTTGCCGACACCGGCGATATTGAAGCAATCAAAAAATACCAACCACAAGATGCAACCACCAATCCATCATTAGTATTAAGCGCCTCCCAACTACCACAATATGCTTCGTTAATTGATGAAGCTGTTGATTATGCAAAAAGTAAAAGTTCAGATAAAGCACAACAATTAATTGATGCAGAAGATAAATTAGCGGTAAATATTGGTTTGGAAATTTTGAAAATCGTCCCAGGACGTATTTCTACTGAAGTGGATGCTCGTTTATCTTACGATACAGAAGCAACTGTAGCAAAAGCACGTAAACTTATTGCACTTTATAATGAAGCAGGAATCAGTAATGATCGAATTTTGATAAAAATTGCGTCTACTTGGCAAGGTATCCGTGCAGCGGAAATTCTAGAAAAAGAAGGGATTAACTGTAATTTAACATTATTATTCTCTGAAGCTCAGGCAAGGGCGTGTGCAGAAGCAGGTGTTTACCTTATTTCGCCGTTTGTTGGTCGTATTTTAGACTGGTATAAAGCGAACAGTGATAAGAAAGCATTTGTGCCGAGTGAAGATCCTGGTGTAATTTCAGTAACAAAAATTTATAACTATTACAAACAGTATGGCTATAAAACCGTAGTAATGGGAGCAAGTTTCCGCAATATCGGAGAAATTACTGAATTGGCAGGTTGCGATCGTTTAACTATTTCGCCGGCATTATTGAAAGAGTTGCAGGAAAGCGAAGCGGAATTGCCACGTAAATTGGATTATAAGGGTGATGTATTGCCTCGACCAGCCGCGATGACAGAAAGCGAGTTTTACTGGCAACATAATATGGATGCGATGGCAGTTGAGAAGTTGGCAGAAGGTATTCGTAAATTTGCAGCAGATATTGAAAAATTGGAAGCGATGTTGGCAGCAAAACTTTAATAGTTGATGTTTTTCAGGCGGTGAATCACCGCTTTTTTTTGCCCGTTTTTAGATAAATGAAGATTAAGTTTTTATGTTCTATGTGGATTTAGGCTATAATGCCTCCTTATTTTAAACAGCATTAGTAAAAGATAATTGAACAGATGAAAAAATATTACTCACTTTTATCCCTATCTATTATGGCGGCACTTTACAGTCAACAAAGCTTTGCCGATTTAACAGCGCAATGCTTATTAGGTGTTCCTCGTTTTACCGGTGAGGTGGTGAAAACCGATCCTAACCAGTTGCCGGTTTATATTGATGCAGATAGTGCTGAAATTAATCAGCCCCAAAATGCGTTGTATCAAGGGAATGTTCAGGTAGAGCAGGGAAATCGCAAATTGAATGCAAACTCTGTTTTTGTTGAACAGAAAGGTGAGAAAGACAATCTTCAGCGTTATGCTTATATCAATGGTAATTTAAATTATCAAGATAACTTAGTACACGTTTTAGGTGAAAAAGCGAATATTCATCTCAATTCAAAAGATGCTGATATCTATCAATCTGATTATCAGTTTGTTAATCGTCAAGGTAGAGGAACTGCAGAAAAAGCGGAATTAAGGCAAGATTATCGCTTATTGAAAAATGCTACTTTTACTTCTTGCTTACCAAATAATAACTCTTGGAAGTTACGTGCTTCTGAAATGAAACAGCATATTAAAGAGGAGTATGCTGATTTGTGGAATGCTGTTTTTTATGTGAAAGATATTCCAGTCTTCTATTTCCCTTATGTGCAGTTTCCAATCGGTGATCGTCGCCGTAGCGGATTATTAATGCCAGAAATTGGAACATCTGGTAGTGATGGTTATTTTTATGCGCAACCGATCTATCTTAATATTGCACCAAATTATGATATGACTATTACACCGAAATATATGAGTCGCCGTGGATGGCAGATGTTGGGTGAAGCACGTTATCTCAATGTTCTAGGTTCAGGTGTACTGGCAGGTGAGTATATTAAAGATGATCGTTATAAAGATTATAAACTGGATGATCCTCGCTATTTACTTTATTGGAGTAACAGTGGCTCATTGTGGGATAGTTGGCGTTTTAATGTAAATTATACTAAAGTGAGCGATAAACAATATTTTAATGATTTTTCTTCTCCTTATGGTAGCAGTACTGACGGTTATGCAACACAGAGTTTTGCGTTAAGTTATTACAAACCGAACTATAATTTAACCGTTTCAGCAACACAATTTCAAGTGTTTGATACTTTAACTGGTGCAGGCCCATACAGAACTTTGCCGCAGATTGATTTTAACTATTACCGTGATTCTTTATGGAATGATCGTTTAGATTTTTCACTTTTTGCGCAAGCGGTACAATTTAAAAATGACAGTGAAAGAATGCCTTCTGCGTGGCGTTTTCACGCTGAGCCAGCGTTGTCAATGCCATTAGCAAATCGTTATGGTAGCTTGAATTTAGAAACAAAATTATATGCAACTCACTACCGTCAAAAAGAAGGGAATGCTGATAATGCATATAAAATAGAACATTCAGTAAATCGAGTAATTCCTCAATTTAAAGCAGAATTGGCAACTGTATTGGCAAGCGATCAATCTTTATTTGAAGGATATACACAAACACTTGAACCTAAAGTGCAATATTTATACCGACCATATCGTGATCAAAGCAATATTGGAACTGATAAATATCGTTATTTAGGTTTCGGTTATGACTCCGTGTTATTACAGCAAGATTATTTCTCCTTATTCCGTGATCGTCGTTATAGTGGTTTAGACCGCATTGCTTCTGCCAATCAGATTACGGTTGGTGGTACAACACGTTGGTTTGACAAAAATGCGGACGAACGTTTTAACCTTTCACTTGGGCAAATTTTCTATTTAACACCAGCAAAAATTGATAGTGATCCGGAACATCGTACTCAACGTTCTTCCTCTTCTTGGGCACTAGATACTAACTGGAAAATTAGCGATCAATGGAATTGGAAGGGTAGTTATCAATATGATACTTTATTGAAACAGACTTCATTGATGAACACGGCGTTGGAGTATCGTCCATCCGGTGTAAATTTGATTCAGTTCACTTATCGTTATGTTAGCAAAGATTATATTGATCAAAATTTAGTAGGTGCAAACTCTTATGGACAGAGTATTCGTCAGGTTGGAATGGCTGCATCGTGGCAGATAAACGATAACTGGGCAATGGTTGGACACATTTACCAAGATACAGAATTGGATAAACCGGTTGAACAGTACTTAGGTGTAGAATATAGTACTTGTTGCTGGAAAGTAAATGTCGGAGCAAGACGTTATTTAACAGCATCACCTGATGGTAAATATTCGTCGTTAGAGGATACATATTACAATCACTCTTTCGGTGTTAATTTTGAAATTTCCGGACTAGGAAATCGTCACGGTAGCAATGTTAGCAAAATGTTGAAAACCGGTATTCTTCCTTATACCGATCCGTTTAGTTTGAGATAGTTACGGGTTATTCCTCATTTTTATCAATTTAAAGTCGGGCAATGTATTGTTCGGCTTTATTTTTTTAGATAAATAAAAAATTTTGCGAGCTAGATCAAATATCCGATAATCTATCTTTTGACATTCCCTCATCATAGGTCTATATTAACAAACGATTAACATTAGGCATTTTAATAATCAAATGTTACTTCTACGCTACTATTAATAATTAAGGATGGACTATGGCTAATTTCCTAGAAGATTATCAAAAACACGTTGAACAACGTAAAGCAGCTGGTGTTGTTCCTCTTCCTCTTAATGCCGAACAAACTGCACAATTGATCGAATTATTGAAAGCACCGGCAGGGCAGAATACTGAATATTTAATGGATCTTTTTGAAAATCGTATTCCGGCGGGGGTAGATGAAGCGGCATATGTGAAAGCATCATTCTTATCCGCTGTGGTTGCCGGAGATGTCAGTTCTCCATTAATCAGCAAACAGCGTGCAGTCGAATTATTAGGCACAATGCAAGGCGGTTATAACATTGAACCATTAGTTAAAGCATTGGATAATCCAGAGTTAGCACCGTTAGCGGTAAAGGCGCTTTCTCATACATTATTAATGTTTGATAGTTTCCACGATGTAGCGGATCGTGCTAAAGCTGGTAATGAATTTGCGAAACAGGTATTACAATCTTGGGCGAATGCAGAGTGGTTCTTATCTCGTCCTAAATTAGCGGATAAAATTACTGTTACTGTGTTTAAAGTAACTGGTGAAACCAACACTGATGACCTTTCTCCAGCACAAGATGCTTGGTCAAGACCAGATATTCCATTACACGCAAAAGCAATGTTGAAAAATAGTCGTGATGGTATTACTCCGGATAAGGATGGAGAAGTTGGTCCAATTACTCAAATCAATAAGTTAAAAGAAAAAGGTTTCCCACTTGCTTATGTTGGTGATGTAGTTGGAACAGGGTCTTCTCGTAAATCAGCAACTAACTCTGTGCTTTGGTATATGGGTGAGGATATTCCATTTATTCCTAATAAACGTGCTGGTGGTGTCGTATTAGGTGGAAAAATCGCACCAATTTTTTTCAATACGCTGGAAGATGCAGGAGCATTGCCAATTGAAGTAGATGTAACCTCATTAAATATGGGGGATGTTATCGATATTTATCCTTATGAAGGAAAAATTTGTCGACATAACAGCGATGAAGTATTGGCAACGTTCACATTAAAAACACAAGTGTTATTGGATGAAGTACGTGCTGGTGGGCGTATTCCATTAATTATAGGTCGGGGATTAACTCATAAAGCGAGACAGGAATTAGGTCTTGGGGAAAGTGATGTTTTCATTAAACCTCAAGCAGTGGCAACTAGCAATAAAGGCTTTACTCTAGCACAAAAATTAGTTGGCCGTGCTTGCGGTGTGGATGGGGTTCGTCCGGGACAATATTGTGAGCCTCGTATGACTTCTGTCGGTTCTCAAGATACTACTGGCCCTATGACTCGTGATGAATTAAAAGATTTGGCTTGCCTAGGTTTCTCAGCAGATTTGGTAATGCAATCATTCTGCCATACTGCGGCTTATCCGAAACCGGTTGATGTTAACACTCACCATACATTGCCTGATTTCATTATGAATCGTGGTGGGGTTTCACTTCGTCCGGGTGACGGTATTATCCACTCTTGGTTAAACCGTATGTTATTGCCGGATACTGTAGGTACAGGCGGTGACTCACATACTCGTTTCCCAATCGGCATTTCATTTCCAGCCGGTTCAGGTCTTGTTGCATTTGCCGCTGCAACCGGAGTTATGCCGTTAGATATGCCTGAATCCATATTGGTGCGCTTTACTGGCACAATGCAACCGGGAATCACATTACGAGATCTTGTTCACGCCATTCCGTATTATGCGATCCAACAAGGTTTGTTAACCGTTGAGAAGAAAGGTAAGAAAAATATCTTCTCCGGTCGTATTTTAGAGATTGAAGGTTTGGAAAACCTCAAAATTGAACAGGCATTTGAGCTTTCCGATGCGTCAGCTGAACGTTCTGCGGCAGCTTGTACTATTAAATTGAATAAAGAGCCGATTATTGAATATTTGAATTCAAATATCACTTTATTGAAATGGATGATCGCAGAAGGATATGGTGATGCGCGCACATTAGAACGTCGTATTAAAAATATGCAGGCGTGGTTGGCTGATCCTCAATTATTGCAAGCAGATCCGGATGCAGAATATGCGGCAGTTATTGAAATCAATATGGATGAGATTAAAGAGCCTATCCTTTGTGCGCCGAATGATCCGGATGATGCTCGTAAACTTTCTGAAGTACAAGGTGATAAAATTGATGAAGTCTTTATCGGATCTTGTATGACCAATATCGGACATTTCCGTGCGGCAGGTAAGCTATTGAATAAATTTGCTGACGTGATCCCAACCCGTTTATGGATTGCTCCACCAACAAAAATGGATGCCGCATTATTAACTGAAGAGGGATATTACAGTATCTTTGGTAAGAGTGGTGCAAGAACAGAAATGCCGGGCTGTTCATTATGTATGGGAAACCAGGCACGTGTTGCTCCGAAATCAACAGTCGTTTCAACTTCTACCCGTAACTTCCCGAACCGTTTAGGTCAAGGTGCAAATGTTTATCTTGCCTCTGCGGAATTGGCGGCGGTTGCAGCATTATTAGGTAAATTACCTACTCCGGAAGAGTACTTAAGCTATGCTGCTGATTTACAGGCAGATAAAGATGATACTTATCGTTATATGAATTTTGATAAGATCAATGCTTATGTGAAGAAAGCGGATGAAGTGATATTTCAAACTGCGGTTTGATTATTTAGGTAAAAATTAAGTTTACTTTTTCTTATTAATCTCCAAACTTTTCCCATCGCGTTTATCGTGATGGGATTTTTTTGTTTTTTCAGCTTGTTAAATCTATTAAAATAGCTTTCAAATTATTTCACAAGTAAGGAAGAATTATGATTATTGTAACAGGTGGGGCAGGTTTCATTGGGAGTAATATTGTGAAAGCTCTCAATGACTTAGGTAGAAAAGATATTTTAGTAGTTGATAATTTAACTGATGGTACTAAATTTGCTAATTTGGCAGATTTGGATATTGCGGATTATTGTGATAAAGAGGATTTTATTGCTTCTATTATTGCTGGTGATGATCTAGGTGAAATTGATGCTATTTTCCACGAAGGTGCTTGTTCGTCTACTACAGAATGGAATGGCAAATATATGATGCAAAATAACTATGAATATTCAAAAGAGTTATTGCATTATTGTTTAGATCGCCGTATTCCTTTTCTTTATGCTTCTTCCGCTGCAACTTATGGTGATCGTTTGGAATTTATTGAAGAACGTCAATATGAGCATCCGCTTAATGTTTATGGTTATTCTAAATTCTTGTTCGATCAATATGTGCGTCGGATTTTGCCACAGGCAGAATCTCCGGTTTGTGGTTTCCGCTATTTTAATGTGTATGGGCCGCGCGAAAATCACAAAGGCACAATGGCAAGTGTGGCGTTTCACTTAAATAACCAAATTTTGGATGGTGAAAATCCGAAGTTATTTGAAGGCAGCGAACATTTCCGTCGCGATTTTGTTTACGTTGGAGATGTAGCAGCAGTAAATATTTGGTGTTGGCAACATAAGGTATCAGGTATTTTTAATTGCGGTACTGGCAATGCGGAAAGTTTTGCGGAAGTCGCTAAAGCGGTGATTAAATATCACGGTCAAGGACAAGTTCAAGCTATCCCATTCCCAGAACATTTAAAGAGCCGTTATCAGGAGTATACTCAAGCCGACTTAACCAAATTGCGCGCCGCCGGTTATGATAAACCATTTAAGACCGTTGCCGAAGGGGTAGCAGAATATATGGTGTGGTTGAATAAAAAATAATTGGGAAATATGAGAATTCTTGTAATAGGCCCATCTTGGGTCGGCGATATGATGATGTCGCATAGCTTATACCAATCATTAAAGCAGCAATATTCTGATTGTATCATTGATGTGTTGGCGCCGAATTGGTGCCGCGCATTACTTTCTCGAATGCCGGAAGTCCGTAATGCAATTGCGATGCCGATTGGTCATGGTGAGTTTGATTTAAAACAGCGTTATCAAATTGGGAAATCATTACGTGGGCAGTATGATTTAGCGATTGTGTTGCCTAAATCTTTCAAATCCGCATTAATTCCGTTATTTGCAAAGATTCCAGTTCGTCGCGGCTGGAAAGGGGAGAGTCGCTATTTTGTATTGAATGATCTGCGGAGTAATAAGCAGGCGTATCCGTTAATGGTGCAACGGTATGTTACTCTGGCTTATGAGCAGGGTGCTATTCCGTTAGCAAAAGATCTTTCTTTTCCTTATCCGTATTTGCAAATAGAACCAGAACAGGTTGCGGCAACATTGACTCAGTTCTCAGAAAAATTTGCTCTTGACCCCAGACGAAAAATAATTGGGTTTTGTCCTGGTGCTGAGTTCGGACCGGCAAAGCGGTGGCCTCATTATCATTATGCCAATTTAGCTAAGTTATTGATTAATAGGGGCTACCAGATATTGTTGTTTGGTTCAGCAAAAGATCATTCTGTCGGAGAGGAGATCCGTCAAAGTTTAACAAAGGAAGATCAAGCTTTCTGCATTAATATTGCAGGAGAAACTTCGTTACCTCAGGCAATAGATTTATTGGCAAGTTGTGATGGTGTTGTGAGCAATGATTCAGGTTTAATGCATATTGCTGCAGCTTTAAAGCGACCGTTGGTTGCAGTTTATGGACCAACCAGTCCGGAATATACGCCACCATTGTCTGAGCGTGTCAAGGTGATTCGTTTGATTAGTGGAGGATTGATCAAAGTTCGTAAAAGCAAAGATAGTCAAGAGGGCTATCATCAATCTCTTATTGATATTCAACCACAATTAGTATTAGAAGAGTTAGAAAAATTACTTTAATACTTATCTTATAAATAATGGGTGAAGCATTGTGGCTTTACCCATAAAATTTTAAACCATAATCCAGATTCGGAGGAAATAAATACAATGTTGTTTCGATATATCGCATTGGTTGCGTTACAACTTTTTATATTTATTGCTATCAGATCCATCGATTGGTTTTTCTTTGTTAAACCAACAAAACCACACTATAAACGAGTTTTCTTCTGGTTGAGCTATGTTGCGATCAATGCGTTTATTTTGTTATCTATTGCACGCATTATTCCTGATGGATTTAAATATTCAGCTTATATATTGATCACTTTATGGTATATCACGCTTGTAGCCGTGATGATTTTCCTATTACGCAAATTCTTATTGCTGTTTGCCGTTGAATTGGCAGCATTTCCTATTATCAGTCGTTGTATTGCATTAGTGTCGTTATCCGCTTTATTTTCGTATAGTATTTATCAGGCTTATACGCCACAAATTGTGCATTATAGCGTTAAAATAGATAAAGAGATGCAACCGTTACGTATTGGTGTTGCCAGTGACTTACACTTGGGAAAATTGTTTGGTGTCAAACAGTTAGAACAACTACAAAATATTTTTGAACAACAAGAAGTAGACATTATTCTGCTACCGGGCGATTTAATGGATGATAATTTAAATGCCTATTTCTCTGAAAAAATGGGTGCATATTTTGCCAAACTTTCTGCTCCACTAGGTGTCTATGCAACATTGGGAAATCACGATTTCTTCCAACAACCGCAACAAATTGCTCACGAAGTTCGTAAAGAGGGTGTTTATTTATTAACAGATCAAGCAGTTATTGTTTCAGATAAATTTATTTTAGTGGGGCGTAATGATGAAATGGATCAGCTTCGTCAAACTACAGAAGCTATATTATCTTTTATTCCTACAGAGAAACGACAAAATTTACCGATTTTATTGATGGATCACCGTCCGTTTTCACTATCGGAAAATGCAAATGCAGGGGCAGATATTCAGGTTTCTGGTCATACGCATAATGGACAAATTTTCCCAGGTAATTTGATTACAAAATGGGTTTATGAATTGAGTTATGGTTATAAACAGATTGAGCAAATGCATACGTTTGTTACATCAGGCTACGGTTTTTGGGGAGTGCCTTTCCGCTTAGGTTCTCAGTCTGAAGTGATGATTATTGATGTTTCAGGGACAAAATAAGATGAAGCGATATGATGTGATTATAATCGGTGCCGGGGCGGCAGGGTTGTTTTGCGCTGCTCAAATCGGTAAAAATGGTAAATCAGTGTTGGTATTGGATAATGGTAAAAAAGTCGGACGCAAAATTTTGATGTCGGGTGGCGGTTACTGCAATTTCACAAATTTAGAAGTGGGAGCACAGCACTATCTATCGCAGAATCCACATTTTGTGAAGTCGGCTTTAGCTCGTTATAGCCAATGGGATTTTATTGCTTTATTGGCAGACTATGGCATTAGCTATCACGAAAAAGAGTTAGGACAGCTTTTTACTGATAACGGAGCAGAGCAGATTGTTTCAATGCTGGTGAAAGAGTGTCAATCAGCAAATGTACAAATTCAATTACAAGTTCAAATTTCTCAAGTAATGCGTCTCACACACGGCTTTGAAGTGAAATATGGGAATGATCTGTTTTTTCAATGTGAAGAGTTAGTGATAGCCACTGGTGGTTTATCGATGCCGAAATTGGGAGCAACAGCTTTCGGTTATCAGATAGCAGAACAATTTGGATTGTCTATTATTCCGCCTCGAGCTTCGCTTGTTCCTTTTACCTGGCGTGAGCAAGATAAAGTTTTTGCTGATTTAGCCGGAATCTCTGTGCCGATTAAGGTTACAGCGGAAAATGGGATGAGTTTTAGTAATTCTTTGTTATTTACACATCGAGGAGTTTCCGGGCCGGCAATGTTACAAATTTCTAACTATTGGTTACCGAATCAATCTTTATTTGTCGATTTTTTACCGAAGATCAGGCTAGATGAATATTTGCAAGCAATGCGTCAGTCTTCATCAAAAATGCAATTAAAAACAGCGTTACAACGGTTATTGCCGAATAAATTGGTTGAATTTTTTATTTCGTATTATCAATTACCAACAAGCATTTTGGCTGATTTAAGCAATCTAAAAATTGCTGAAATTAGCCGACTTTTTCATCAATGGAAATTTATGCCGAATGGGACAGAAGGTTATCGAACAGCTGAAGTAACTTTAGGTGGTGTTGACACTAACCAAATTTCCTCGAAAACAATGGAGGTGAAGCATATAAAAGGGCTTTATTTTATTGGTGAGGTGTTGGATGTTACCGGTTGGCTTGGTGGTTATAATTTCCAATGGGCATGGAGTTCTGCTTATGTTTGTGCAAGTGCAATTATTGGTGAATAAATAAAGGCTGACAAAGCAGCCTTTATTCATATATTTTATATTAATATTTAGAACCGAGTATTTTTCCTGTTGCTTCCGATGCTTTCTGACTCGCTTCCATTTTCGCTCTAGAAACAGCAGATTCTTTTGCAGATTTTCCGATATCCTCTAAGTTTGTTTTTAATTCGGCACATCCTGCTAATGACATTGATGCAATAATCATTGTTGTGATAAACAGTTTATTTAGTTTCATAAAAAAATCCTCTTAAAAAATAATACAGTTCAAGTTTAAGACAAATTAATGAATTAAACCAATATAGTTTATATTTAAACTAATATGGTTTACAAGAATTTTTTTTAATAGGTGATAATTCTTTCTATGAAAATACCTAGTGAAAAAGAGAAATTCAGTGAACGATTAAAACTAGCTATTTCAGTGAAATATCCTAACTTATTGAAAAATAGTGAAATAGCAACAAAATTTAATCTTCGTCATCCTAATGAACCTATTACGCAACAAGCCGTTTATAAGTGGTTAAACGGCTTGGCTATCCCTGCTTTTGATAAAATTAATACATTATCAGAATGGTTAAATGTTAAACCAGAATGGTTAAGATATGGTGTTTTGGAAAATGAGCAAGTTGACATTATAGATGAAACGTTGATAGGGCTTATTTCTACACTTTCGGATAATCAAAAGCGAGCAATATTGCAGTTGATATTATCTTTTCAAGATAAATAGTTTAAAGAAATTAACGCTCACTAAAGCTACGAAGTTCACCAAAGGCTGCAAGGAAAAGACCTAATGGCGGACGAGTTGAATTTTGTTGCTGATATTTCGCATTAAATTTTTTGTAATTTCCATATTTATCAATTTGATATTGCACGCCATCACTATCAATAATGACTACCCAACGATTATTGGCACTAAGTGTCCAATTATCTGGTGAGTGATTGAGGGCAAATAGATTATTACCAAGTGCAAAATCGGAGATTGGATTAGTAACTTGGAAAGTGTGCTTCAGTAATGTAGGCACAATATCTAAAGTGCTAGTTAAATCAAAACGTTGTAAAATGTTGGATGTCGGCATATGAATTAAAAGCGGTACTTGAATATTATCTGCTGAAAAATCCGACAAATCATTCTGATGCTCTTCACTAAAGCCACTATCGGCAGTTACTATAATGATAGTATCGTCAAATTGTTGCTGTTGTTTTAACAGATTAATCAAATCAGAAAATTGCTGATCAATTTCAATTAATCTTTCGGCATATTGATAAGGAGATACCGTATCAGAAACCATCGCTTTGGTGGTTATAGGATTGTTTGTTGTGGTCAAGCTGACATCAATAAAACTGAACCAAGTTTGTTGAGCCTGTTTTTGATACCATTGTTGCCATTGCTGGAAAGCAGTTTTGTTGTTTTCCGCTACAGATTGCTCTTTTTTATTAAACAACACGGAAAAGAGCGGTTGATTATTCTCTTTTGTGGTATTAGCGTGAATTAGGTATTCTAAGTTTCGTAGGTGATGTAATAACACCGGTTCAGTTTTACTGAATAAAATACTGTCAAGATAATTACCCGGTAGCCCATAAAATAAGCCGACTAACCCTTCTTGAGATAAATTACTACTGCTGTAATTGTTTTGAAAATCTATCGATTGTTTGGAAAATTGATAAATTGCCGGTGTAGTTGTCGCTGAAATGGCGCTACGTTTAAGCCCGGAAATATTGATAAGCAGAATATTTGGTTGTTGCTGAGATAAAGAATAATTCAATTTGTGTTTTGGATAGTCTAGATAACGAGCATCAGCGCGACCGCTGTTTGTTAGCTGTTGTTGGTAACTCTCTGCGTCTAAAATACCGTTTTTTTCTAAGAATTTTCGTGCTGTCATTGGATAAGAGAGCGGTAGATTAGAACGTTGAGCAGTAATCGGTCGATAGAAAGTAGCATCTGCCCATACATAAATTAAATGAGTAGCTATAAAAGCTAACAAAAATGTATAGGAAACGGGTTTAATCCATTTTTGTCGTTCAAGACTGCGTAATTTTTGCCATGACCAGCGAGAAAATAGCATTTGTAACAGTAGAATAATTGGCATCGGTGCAAAGAAGAGTTGCCAGTCGCGAGCTAATTCACCATTTTCAGGATTAATCATTAAATCCCATACCATAGAGGTGAGGTGAATATAAAAGCGTTTATAAATCTCACTATCCAATAATAGCAAAGTAGTGCAAAGCGTTGCCAAAATAACGGTTATTCCACGAAATGTACGATGATTTTTTATAATGAAACTGAGTGGAAAAATGATTAATAAATAGATAGCAAAAACAATAAAACTGAAATGCCCGATAATACTGATAAAAAAGTAAATTTTACCGAGTAATGTATCCGGCCAATCGGAATTAAAAGCATAACGAGCACCAATAATGAAAGAAATAATAATGTTAAAAAAGGCAAACCAATGACCCCACGAAATTTTTCGTGATAATTCTTCGCGATCTTGCCGTGTGTGATTTAGTTTTAACATTATGCCGGATGAATTAATTAATGTTTTTTATTGGGTGTTTTCAATGAATTTAATAGTGCTTGAGAAAAGGCTTCAGCTAGTTCAATACGCTTGTTTTCCTGCACACTGCTTAATAAAAGATTGCTTACCATATCCCCCAGTACGATTAAAGAGAGATCAACCGGTGCTTGTTGTTTTTCTAAAATGCCGATCATCTCATTCATCAACAGTTCGATTTGTTTATTAGAATATTTTGAATGTGTAGCCATAGTATTGAAATAGACAAAAAACGTAGCGTTATGATAACAGATTTTTTCAGAAAATCGGCTAAAAATGATGAGTAAAATCACCTATAATGGCAATTATTTATATTGTATAGGGCGAAGAATAACATTATGAGTATAAATGTTGAACAAATTATTTTGCATCAATTATTTCGTAAACCAGCAGAAGAAAGTGAAGCAATAGAGATAGATACCAGATTGCGTCAGCAGTTATTGCCGGATAACGAATTAGTGCGGCAGTTAATGTTGGAGCTTCATCAACATTATCAATCAAAAAATAAGACTTATGCCGTTTTTACCGATGCATCCAGTTTTGCACAATTATTAAACCGCTATTTAGAAAATGACATTGATTTTTTAACTTTTAGTCAACAGGCAGCACAGCAATTGGCGCAGGAAATCAGTAAATATACTTTTGCCAATGGTGGGAATTTTATTATTAGTCAATACAACTTTTTAGCAACGGAGTATCTCTTTTTAGGGTTGGTAGACAGTCGCAGCAGTTTATTAGTAGATGATGAATTAAATGTTCACGATACTCAATATTTGGATCTTAGTAAGTGCGATATCATTGCTCGTATCAACTTAACTGAACTAAAAATGGATGCTCAGTCTAATCGTTATTTGACCTTTTTAAAAGGACGTGTTGGGCGAAAAGTCAGTGATTTTTTTATGGACTTTTTGGGGGCGGAAGAGGGCTTAAATCCGAAAGTGCAAAATCAGCTATTAGTGCAGGCTGTACAGGATTATTGTCACCAAGAGCAGATTGAACCAAAACTTGCACAAGAGGTCAAACAGCAGGCATTGACTTATTGTAAAACCCAAGCACAGCAAGGGGAAGATATTGATGTTACTGAACTGTCTAGCGAAATGGGTATATTAAATGGTAAATCATTTGTCGAATTTGCACAAAATGAGGAGTATGCTCTTGAAGAAAATATTCCACCTCTAGCGTCAACATTAAAGAAATTGGAGAAATTTTCTGGTGCAGGGCGTGGCGTAACTTTAACCTTTAATGCTGAATTATTAGGACAACGTGTGATTTGGGATGAAGAGAATGATACGTTGACAATCAAAGGTGTGCCAGCTAATTTGAAAGATCAGTTACAGCGAAATAAATATTAAATTGGCATTTAGGCTAAGTTTCGGTATCATCAGAATGAGTTAACGATTATTAAGAAGGCTAACTACTATGAAATTAAAGATTGTTTTACTATCATCACTTTTTGCATTGGGGATTACAGCCTGTTCTACACCGTTAGAAAAATTGGTGTATCGTATTGATGTACCTCAAGGTAATTATATTGATGCTGCGTTGGTGCAGAAATTGCAGAAAGGGATGACTGAAGAACAAGTACAGTATTTGTTGGGAACCCCATTATTGGTTGATCCATTTAATCGTGCAAATTGGATTTATGTGCAACGTATTCAAAAAGGGTATGAAACGCCTGTTGAAAAGAAATTGATAGTTCACTTTAATCCTCAGCTGACGGTAGAAAGTTTTAATTATTCACCGGATTTGCAACCAGTTGAGGTGGAAAAGGTAGAAGTGGGGCAATCACAAACAGGAGCAGAAACATCAGAAAAATCTTGGTGGCAATTTTGGAAATAAATTTTGTATAAAAATAAAAAAACCTGCTTATTACAGAAGCAGGTTTTTATCTTTTTATTATTTTTTTGTACTAGGAATGCTGAAACGTTTGTTAAAGCGTTCAACACGACCGCCAGTGTCAACAACACGTTGTTTACCGGTAAAGAATGGATGGCATTTATTACACACGTCTAAGTTAATATCGTGTCCAATAGTAGAACGAGTTTTAATCACATTACCGCAAGAGCAAGTCACTGTGATTTCTTTATATTCAGGATGAATACCTTGTTTCATAATAACCTCATTTGATGATGTACCGCTATTGGTCGCTTAAGCACCAACACCGTACATATTTTTACAAAAAAACATCGCACAACGGCGACAGTAAAAAGGAATGCGCATCATATAAGAAATGGTGGTGAAATTCAATACAATCAGATTAATTATTCTGAATATTAGGGGATTTATGGAAATTTGCCTATAATAAGCTGTTTATTTTATTGAGGTAGCGATGAAAATTGTCCGTGTTGCGTTAGATATCGCATTAAGAAATCAGTTTGATTATTTATTGCCTGATTCATTGGAAGTTACAATTGGCACAAGAGTGCTGGTTCCATTTGGTACACAAAAGCGCATTGGCATTGTGAGTGAATTTTTGCCCGCAAGTGAAGTGGAAAATTTAAAAGCAGTGCTGAAAGTATTGGATCAACAGCCACTGTTTGATGAAAAAATGTGGCAATTATTGTTGTGGGCAAAAGATTATTATCACTATCCTATCGGTGAAGCTTTATTTACGGCTTTACCGATAAAATTCAGCAAAGAAGAACATCCCTCATTAACGCAGCTACAATTTTATCAATTAACTGAATCGGGCAAAGCAGCGCTGGCAGAAAATAGCCTAAAACGCGCATTAAAACAGCAAGAAATGTTGCGATTTTTATTGCAACATCAACGCTTGGAAAAAGAGAGCGATATTTTTTCCGCAACGATAAAGCGCCAATTATTGCAGAAAAATTATGTTGAATTAATTACAGATGAACAGCCTAAGCTATGGTTTGAGCGTGCGATAATTAGCGCTATCCCATTAGTGAATGAAAAGAATAAATTGATGTTAAATAAAGAACAGGCGTTAGCTGTGAGTCAAATCTCTTTACGACAAGGATTTCATAGCTGGTTATTACAAGGTGTAACCGGTTCGGGAAAAACAGAAGTTTATTTGCAAGTGATCGAAGAAGTATTAAAACAGAAACGGCAGGTGCTGGTTTTAGTGCCGGAGATTGGCTTAACTCCGCAAATCATTCGCCGTTTTAATTTGCGGTTTAATGTGCCGATTGGCGTTTTACATTCCAATATGACGGATAATTCACGTCTTCAGGTGTGGCAGCAGGCTAAGAAAGGTGAATTGGCAATAGTAATCGGTACTAGATCGGCGATTTTTACTCAGTTTTATGACTTGGGATTAATCGTGCTAGATGAGGAGCACGATCAATCCTTTAAGCAACAGGAAGGCTGGCGTTATCACGCTAGAGATTTAGCAGTTTATCGAGCAAAACAACACCATATACCGATTATTTTAGGCAGTGCGACACCGAGTTTAGAGAGCTTACACAATGTAGAAAATCGAAAATATCATTTTATTCCTTTGCGCTATCGGGCGACAAATCAGGTGGCGAACCATCAAATGGTAGTAGATTTAAAAACACAACCAATGGAAAATGGCTTGTCCTATGCTTTATTGCAGCAGATGAAACAAGTATTGGAACGCGGCGAGCAGGTGCTACTGTTTTTAAACCGTCGTGGTTTTGCGCCGGTTTATTTATGCCACGAATGCGGAACGGTTGAAACCTGTCCACGTTGCAATCGACCTTATACCTATCACCAATCTAGGCATATTTTGCAATGCCATCATTGTGATGCACAAAAAACAATTCCGTTTCAATGTAAGAATTGTGGTTCGACCCATCTTTTGACGACAGGAATAGGAACGGAGCAGTTGGAACAAGTTTTACAGCAGAAGTTTCCACAATATCAAATCGCTCGTTTGGATCGGGATAATGTTACGAAAAAAGGGGAGTTGGATCGCTATTTAGATGAAATTGCGCAAGGGAAACGGCAGATTTTGATTGGAACGCAGATGTTGGCAAAAGGGCATCATTTCCCTAATGTCGGTTTAGTTGGATTGATCAATATTGATTCGGCACTCTTTTCTTCTGATTTTCGAGCGGAAGAACGTTTGGCGCAGCTTTATGTGCAGGTTGCCGGCAGAACGGGGCGAGGTAATAAAGCAGGGTTGGTTTTATTGCAAACACACTATCCGGAACATCCGTTGTTTAATACCTTGATTTCAAAAGGTTATTCAGCATTCAGTCAGCAAGCGTTATTGCAGCGGCAACAGTTTCAATTACCGCCGTATAGTTATCAGGCATTGTTAAAAGCCAGCGGAAATAATGAAACTCAGCTGTCACAAAGCCTGACTTTTTTTGTTGAACAAGTTAAAAACTTGCCGCAGGCGTGGTTGGAGCAGCTGCAAATTGTCGGTCCATTGCCGGCATTAATGGAAAAAAGAGCCGGTAAATATCGCTGGTATGTTCTGTTTCAACATCAACAACGCAGCAAATTGCATCAGGTGCTGTTTCATATTGAAACGTTGCTGAATACGAATAAGTCGGCATCGGGCGTAAGGTTATCATTGGATATTGATCCTTATGATTTTAGCTAATCCTCTAGTCAATATTTCAAAATTTCAGTAGAATTATCGGCTGTTTAAACGTTTTATATTATTTATTCAGTTAGGAAATTGTTGTGGCACAACGAGATTATGTTTCTAGAAGTTCAGCACCGCGAAAAAGACAACAAAATGGTGGCAAGAAAAAACTGTTAATTATCCTTATTTTAGCTATTGTCATTGTGTTTGCGGTTGCCCTTTTCTTTTTAAAAGAGAAATCACCGGTGAATCAACAGCAAGCAGCCGCTCCGACAGCTAATACCTCAACCACGACCAAGAAAAGCACCTTGCCCAGCCGCCCTGAAGAAGTTTGGAGTTATATCAAACAGCTTGAAACAAGAGAAGTGCCGGTTGATGATAATATCTCTTCAATTTCAAAAAATGTGCAGTTAACTGATGAACAAAAGAAAATTTTGTTGCAGTTGGAACAGGAAAAGTTAGCTGAACAGAAAGCACAAGCACAAAAAGCACAGGAACAGGCGAAGTTACAACAGGAGTTAGCCAAAGCCCAACAAGAGCAAGCAAAACAGCAGGCCGCGCAACAGCGTCAAGCTGAAAAAGAGAGAAACGCGAATAGACAGCAGACTCAGTCGACAGCACCAGCAAAAACGGCGGTTGCCGAAGCCAAAACAGCGGATAACAGCCAAAGCAATAAAAATGCGGATAAAGGCGGTAGAAAATATGGCTTGCAGTGCGGTGCATTTAAAAACAAACCTCAAGCGGAAAATTTACAGGCACGTTTAGCAATGAGTGGCTTTAACGCTTTTACTAAAAGTTCAGCAGACTGGACGCGTGTTTTTGTTGGACCGGTTGATAGTTACAACGCAGCGGCAAGCACTAAATCAACGCTTGCCGGAAAAGGGGTAGATTGTGTGGTTGTCGGAATGTAAGCGGCAAAGATGAATTAAAAATTGAAAAGTGTTGGTGTTAAAACCAGCACTTTTTTATTATGCGTTATATTTGATTTTGCGATGAAAACAGGAATATGAAAAAGCACATATTAAATACGCTCACTGGATAAAACAACAGTATTTAGGTGATTAAGGGTGGCGTGATGAAAATAAACAAAGAGATAGCACAAAAAATTGTGTGGCGTACGATGAAGATTATTCCCTATTCGGTCAATGTGATGGATGAGAATGGGGTGATTATTGCTTCAGGCAATGCCTCTCGTTTGAACCAACGCCACACTGGCTCAGTTTTGGCGATTAGAGAAAATCGGGTGGTGGAAATTACGGCAGAGTTGGCAAAATTATGGAATTTTGAGGCACAGGAAGGGATCAATCTACCAATCAATTATCAAGGCAAAATTCTTGGTGTTGTCGGTATTTCCGGTAAACCGGATGAGGTGAAGCCATTTGCAGAATTAGTGAAAATGAGTGCGGAATTGATTGCCGAACAGGCATTTGTGCTTGAACAGGAGCGTTGGCATCACCGTTATAAAGAAGAATTTATATTGCAATTATTAAATGGTGTTCCGGATGCGGAGTGTTGTGCACAGCAAGCCTCTTTTTTTGCGATCGATTTAACGAAACCTTATGTTGCTGTAATTATTAAATTAATTGATTCGACAAAAGCAGATTTACAGGAATTGATTAATTATTTAGCGCAAGTACAAAATGAACAGGATCTTCATTTTGCCCTGCTTTCTTTTGAAGCTGTTGTGGTGTTGAGTGCCAATCCGCAGCTGAAAAATCGCCAATATTTATCTAAATTATTGCCACCGAATAGCAGTGTTCATCGCTATAAATTTGCGGTAGGCGCAATGCGATCGGATGATGTTGATCTCTCTTTCTCCTATAAAACAGCGGTAAGAACATTAGCTTATGGACAGCGTTTTTTCCCGAAACGGAATGTCTATTTTTTTGAGGAGTATAAACTGCCGGTCTTGCTGGATGAGCTATTACAATCGTGGCAAGTGTCCGAATTGCTTAAACCGCTACAAAAGTTATATCAAAAAGATCATTCTCATCAATTACAAAAAACGTTGCAGCAATATTTTTTCTCAAATTGTGATCCGGCACGCACTGCAACGGAACTCTTTATTCATATCAATACATTGCGTTATCGGCTGAATAGAATTGAGCAAATAACAGGCTTGTCTTTCAATAAGATAGAAGATCTTTTTATCTTATATCTCAGTACATTATTGCAACGCTAATTGTATTTTTATACAAATTATTGACTATAAAAACTTATTTTATTGTTAATTTAGACAATGTATTTTTTAAAATAAGGTTAAATAATGCCTAATAGATGCACAATATGACAAAGGAGGCTTCTATGACAGGCGTTTCTCTTATTATCACTTTTATCATCGCGATTATGGTTATGATCTGGATGATTGCAAAATTGAAAGTTCATCCGTTTTTAGCCTTGATGAGTGTTTCTTTAGCGTTGGCATTATTGGCAGGCATACCGCTCAATAAAATTCCGTCTATGATAGGGGAGGGCTTTAGCGGCACATTCAAAAGTATCGGTATTGTTATTATATTTGGTGCGATTATTGGTACTGTTCTCGAGAAAACAGGTGCGGCATTAAAATTGGCTGATATGGTGGTTAAAGTTGTCGGTCAAAAAAGACCGGAATTAGCAATGTTGATTATGGGATGGGTTGTCGGTATTCCTGTTTTCTGTGATAGCGGTTTCGTGGTGTTAAATCCGATCAGAGAGGCAATACAGAAGAAAATTGCTGCCAATCCGGTCGGAACAGCGGTGGCATTGAGTGGTGGTCTTTATGCGGCACACGTTTTCATTCCGCCAACACCGGGCCCAATTGCGGTAGCCGGAGGCGTTGGGCTTGAACACAATTTATTATTAGTCATTGTGATGGGGATTGTCGTTTCCATACCGGTTTTAGCAGCAAGTTATCTCTTTGCAAAATATATCGGTAAACGTGTTACTGTCAGCAGTGATGGCAAAGATGATGAATTAATCGCGCAAAGCTATGATGAATTGCTTAAACGTTACGGTAAATTACCGAGTGGCGGCTTAAGCTTAGCACCGATTTTTATTCCGATTATTTTAATGGCGTTGGGTTCAATTACTAAAATTCTAGGTTTAAGCGGCGATGCCAGCAATTTAATTCTCTTTTTAGGTAATCCGATTCTTGCACTTGCAGTCGGCGTAGTGTTTGCTGTTATTTTGATTTTCCATTCAGGAAAAGCGAGTGAATTTGAACAATTAACCAACGACACATTAAAAATTGTTGGACCGATTTTGTTTATCACAGCAGCCGGCGGTGTATTAGGTAAAGTTATCGTTGAAGCCGGTTTTGTTGAATATATTAAACAGAATGCGGTTACGATCAGTACTGCCGGCATTTTCTTCCCATTTTTAATTTCTGCCATTTTGAAAACTGCACAAGGCAGTTCCACAGTTGCAATGATTACAACTGCTGCGATTATGGGAATGTTTAATGCGAATGATTCCTTGATGAACACTTTGGGTTTAACTTCTGAAATTGCTGCAGCCTTGACTGTAATGGCAATTGCTGCGGGGGCAATGTGTGTTTCTCACGCAAATGACAGTTATTTTTGGGTAGTGACCAACTTTAGTAAAATGACTCCGCAACAGGGCTATCGTACACAAACAGCATTGACTTTTATTATGGGAATTGTGGGTATATTAACAGTTTATCTATTATCTCTCATCTTATTGTAACTAAGGAGTTAATATGAAAATTGTGATTGCCCCTGATTCATTTAAAGAAAGTCTGACCGCATTACAAGTTGCGCAAGCAATAGAAATTGGGTTTAAAAAAATCTTTCCCGATGCGGAATATGTTAAAGTGCCGATGGCAGATGGAGGTGAAGGTACAGTGCAATCTCTGATTGATGCTTGGAAAGGGCAATCAATGATAACAGAAGTTACCGCTCCTTTGGGTAATAAAGTATTGGCTAAGTGGGGGTTATCTGCTGATAGGAAGACTGCCATTATTGAAATGGCAGAGGCTTCTGGGCTACATCTTGTAGATGAAAATAAACGAAATCCTCTTATTACTAGTAGTTATGGCACAGGTGAATTGATTAAAGCTGCATTAAATTTAGGTGTAGAGAAAATTATTTTAGGCATTGGAGGCAGTGCTACGAATGATGCAGGTGTTGGAATGTTGCAAGCATTAGGAGCCGCATTTTTAGATAATAAGGGGAAACCGTTAGTAGCAGGTGGTGCAGCGTTAAAACGATTGTCTAAAATTGATCTGTCTACTTTGGATCCAAGATTGGCAATAACACAGATTGAAGTGGCTTGTGATGTGGATAACCCGTTATGTGGTGAACGTGGTGCTTCGGCAGTATTCGGTCCCCAAAAGGGGGCTACAGTGGCTATGATTAAAGAATTGGATGCAGCCCTCTTTTTCTTCTCGCAAAAAGTAGAACAGCAATTAAATAAGGATATTGCCAATATTGCCGGTGCCGGTGCTGCTGGTGGTATGGGGGCAGGGCTACAATTATTACCTAATTGTCATCTTAAGTCAGGTGTTGACATAATTATCGAAGCAACAAATTTAGCGGAAGTAATGATAGATGCTGATTTAGTGATTACCGGTGAAGGCAGGATGGATAGCCAAACAGTGTATGGTAAAACACCGGTTGGTGTAGCAAAAACGGCAAAACGTTTCAATAAAGCAGTGATTGCCATAGTGGGATGTTTACGAGCAGATTATGAAGTGGTTTATGATGCCGGAATTGATGCGGTTTTCCCAATTATTCGTAATGTAGCTTCATTGTCAGATACTTTGGCACAAGGACGAGAAAATCTGATTTCCACCGCTCAAAATGTGGCAAAAATATTGAAATTGAAGATTTAAGATTAATATATATCGAAATATCCCTAATTTGTTCAATTAGGGATATTTTTATTTTTTAAAGGTTTAATAAGCGAAAGTTGCGCCGTCAGGGTTTCTCGGATCGGACGCACCGAAGAAGCCATCTTCTGTAGATTGTACAATCTGTACACGTCCCATTGAGGCTTTGGTGACTACCTTGTATCCCTCTTCTTGTAAGAGGTGAATAGTATCAGGACTAATACCTTCTTCAATTCTTAACTCGTCAGGTAGCCATTGGTGATGAACACGAGGCACAGAAATTGCTTCAGCAACATTCATTTTATAATCAATGGTATTCACAATACTTTGTAGAACTGTTGTAATAATTCGTGCGCCACCCGGACTGCCGGTAACAAGAAATGGTTTATTATCTTTCATTACCAATGTTGGTGTCATTGATGATAGTGGTCGTTTTTTCGCTGCAATAGCATTAGCTTCTCCACCAATTAATCCAAATGCATTCGGTACACCAGGTTTGGAAGAAAAATCATCCATTTCATTATTTAATAAAATTCCTGTACCTTCAGCAACGATACCACTGCCGAAATTAAGATTGAGTGTGTAGGTTACAGCAACAGCATTTCCGCTTTTATCCATAATAGAGTAGTGCGTGGTTTGATCACTTTCATAGAGTTGTGGTTCACTCGCTTTAATCTCTTTTGATGGAACGATATGATCTGAAGGAATTTTTTTGACCAATTCATCCGCATATTTTTTAGAAATTAAACCATTTAAAGGAATTTTAACGAAATCCGGATCGCCTAAATATTCAGAGCGATCGGCATAAGCTAGTTTCATTGCTTCCGCGTATTTAGTAATGGCTTTTGCACTGTTTGCCCCATATTTCTCTAAAGGATAATGTTCGAGAATATTTAATATTTGAATAAGATGTGCGCCACCGGAGCTTGGTGGTGGCATAGTAACAATTTTATATCCACGATAATTTCCAGTAACAGGTTTGCGTTCAATAACACGATAGCTTTTCATATCTTCTAAAGTGATTAAGCCACCGTATTTTTCCATTTCTTTTACAATTTTTTCAGCAATTTCACCTTGGTAGAAAGCTTGAGAACCTTGTTTGGCAATAAGCTGCAATGAATGAGCTAAGTCTTTTTGAATTAAACGATCACCGCTTGTCAGAGGTTGCTCACCTTTGAAAAAGATAGCTTTTGTGCTTTCCCATTTAGCAAGATTATCTTTTTCTATAGCTAATGTTTTCCCTAGGGTATCACTGATAATAAAGCCTTCATTGGCAAGTTTAATTGCTGGTGCGATCACTTTTTCCAATGACATAGTTCCCCATTTTTTCAAAGCATATTCCATTCCTGCTACCGTTCCGGGGACACCAACGGCAAAGTGAGTGAATAATGATTTTCCATCAATAACATTACCTTTTTCATCAAGGTACATATTTTTGTGAGCTTTTAATGGCGCTATTTCACGAAAATCTATTGCAAAATTTTCACCAGATTTTGCATCGTGTAATACCATAAAACCACCGCCACCAATATTACCTGCATTTGGTAAAACAACTGCTAAGGCAAAGCCGACAGCAACGGCAGCATCAATAGCATTCCCTCCCTCTTTTAAAATCTGTAAACCCACTTGACTGGCAAGATGTTGTTCTGTAGCCACAATACCTTGTGTACCATAAACAGGATGAAAAATATCTTTACTGCTGTCATAACGTAAAGCGGCAGCGATAGTTTGTTTTGTAGCTTGTGTTGTTTGAGATGTATCTTCTAACGATGAGTATTTACTATCAATTTGTTGTGAGGATTGTATTGGTTGAGGCGCGGTATTTGAGAATACGGCAGTGCTGACTAATGGTAATGTTAGTAATAAAGTGAATAAATTCTTTTTCCGGTTGCGAAATGATTTTGGCATAGAATAACTCCATATTGGGGAATAATAAGAATGAAATATAGATTTAACAAAATATTTTTATCTTTGCAATATTTTTAATAAATGTGATTATTTTGTTATGTTTTTAGTGGGTGAATAGTGAGGTTAATGGTTATAGTGAAGA
>NZ_JTJP01000006.1:0-44248 GCF_001678575.1 Gallibacterium genomosp. 1 | reverse complement strand
GGGTCAGATCAAAAAGTGCGGTGGCTTTTTTGTGTGTTTTTATAAATGGATTTGTTCTAATTTAGCTCGTTGTTCTGCTGTTAATGTGTTGATATCAATAATATTTAATGCTCTTTCTTTTTGGGTACTTAATGTGCCAGTAACTTCTGGTGGAAGTTTATACATTGCCCCTGTAATTGGATCAACAATGAGTAATCCAACTATGCCTCCAAATAATATATTACCGATATACCAGCCATCAATTTCTGGCGTAACATTAACGGTTGAAATAGATTTTCCTTTGCGGAAAGTAATTGTATATTGGGCTTTTTTGAAATAGCCATCGCCTGCTTTGAGAGTTACTGTATTAGGTGTTATTCCGTTAGAAATAATTTCTCCTTTTGCGTTTTTAATCGTAAATTCAGCACCTGAAGGCTCTGATTTAATGAGTACAGGATATTTGCTATCGCTAACAATTGTGGCACAACCTGTAAGTGCTAATGCACTAGAAAGAAATGCAACTTTAAGTAAAGTTTTCATAGATAAACCTCTGTAAATATGTAAAATAGAACGAATTTCCGATATAAATTTTATCTATGTAAAAATAGAGATACGAGAGCAAAAACAGACAGTTTCTTGCTCTTTTGGTGCAAAAATCGTACTTTGGGAGAAGCTATGGCAATAAATGAAAAAATTAGATTAATGAGAGAAATGAATCATTGGTCGCAAGAAGAAATGGCTGAAAAAATGAGTTTATCGCCGAGTGGTTATGCCAAAATTGAACGTGGAGAAACACGGCTTCACCTTGATAAATTAGAAAAAATTGCACAGATTTTTGATGTGGATATTTCCGAATTATTAAGTAATGATAAAAAAATTTGTTTTTTAATTAACGAAAATAGTCAATTAAGCTCGAATTATTATGGAGCAAATGAGGGAATGGCATTTGAAAACGAAAAACTTAAGTTATCCCTCAAATATAAAGATCAGATTATTGAACAAAAAGATAAAGAAATTCAGTCATTGCAAGAAATTATTCAATTATTAAAAGCACAATTAAAACAGGTATAACGTGGCTCGATAATTTTATCGTTAAGCAACGGTATGGCACACAATTTCACTGCTTCTTGCCACGAGATCACCTTTTCTATGCGTTGCAAATGCTTTTTCGGTAAAAATTGTTCTAACATACTTTCTCCCTAAAATTTTTTCATAATTGCAGTCTAGTGGAGCTTTAGATTTCTATCAATCACCAAATTTCAATTTTGTGATAGCGCTAACATTTTATTTTTTCGATAAAATAGAATGGTATACTTACTCCATTATTTTGATTCTATTTCTCTCATTATGACTGAACAAAAAAGTAATAAATCTCGCCGCAGTACAGGGAAAGTAACTTTAGCTGATATCGCCAAAAAAGTGGGAGTTGGTGCAATGACGGTTTCCCGAGCAATTCATAAACCAGATTTAGTTTCTGAAGAGTTAAGAGATAAAATTCAACAGACTATTCAGGAAATGGGTTACATTCCGAATGTAGCAGCAAGAAATTTGGCAAGTGTCAACTCCAATAATATCGTAATTGTTACAACATCATTAATTGCCACTGAGAATACACTTATTCTAGAAGGGCTACAGAGGGAATTACAAACCGCTAATGTACAACTTCTGTTTCTTCTTACTGAAAAAGACAAAGATTGGATCAACGAAGCAATTCAATATTCCCCTGAAATTATTGTTTTATTAAATATGGAATATGATGCCAATCAAGCACAACGACTAAAAAGTCTTAATTTGCCTCTCATATCCATTGGCGCACACAAAACTGATAGTTTAGGTATCAACATAGGCATTGATATATCACAGGTCATTCATCTATTGGTTTCGCATTTATTACAAAAAGGAAAACAAGAAATAGGTTTACTTTGCGCCAATCAACAACTTTCTATTTTCCAACAATATATGAAAAGTTGGCATAGCGCTTGTTTGCAATACGCCATTAACCCTCACCTTGTCCTACACGGTGCTAATCACGCCTCTTTCAAAACTGGAGCGCAACTGTTCAACGAGGCGTTTTTACTTTGGGGACGAATTGACGCTTTTATCTGCCTATCTGATGAAATGGCTTGTGGCGCACTATTTGAAGCTCATCGTCGTCATATTAATATTCCTTATGAAACAACAATAAGCAGCATAGGCGGTTTAGAAGTTAGCGAAGTGTGTTATCCCAAATTAACAACTGTAGCCATTCCTTATAAAGAAATGGGAATTCTAGCCGGGCGAACTGTAAGACGCTTATTCAATCAACAAATAGCTTATAAACCGGATAGTATCCTTGTCCGCAGCCGACTTATTATAAGAGACAGTACTTAACTTACTCTCACAATCGTTCTACCGTATAACTGATGATCGAGCATCTTTTTAGCATAATCAGGGGCATCAGCTAAAGGGATTTCACGCGTAAATCCTTGTAAATAATCGTCACCTATCAATTGTGCTAATTGTTGCCAAACAGCAGTACGTTTTTCAAGAGGGAAATAGACTGACTCCACTCCTTGCAATCTCACATTACGCAATATAAACGGCATTACTGTGGTTTGTAGTTGATAACTTTGTGCTAAACCGCAGCAAGCAACACAACCGTGATACTGCACACGACTTATTAAATTTGCCAAAATATCGCCACCGACAGTATCAATCACGCCGGCAAACTGTTGTTTTTCTAATGGACGGCTTGGCTGTGCAAAATGGGATCGATCATAAATTTTCTCTGCACCGAAATCCAAAAGTTGTTGATAACGATCCGTATTTCCTGAAACGGCAACCACTGAATAGCCTAATTTATGCAATAAATAGACCGCAATTGAGCCAACACCGCCGCTTGCACCGGTCACAATAATTTGCCCTTTGTCAGGCGTAATTTCTGCCTGTTGCAACGCATTCACGCACAACATTGCAGTAAAACCTGCCGTTCCTAATGCTATCGCTTTATATTCTGTCAGCGTTATCGGCAATTTCAACAAATGTTGTGGTTGTACATAGGTATACTCCGCCATCGCACCGAACTGCAATTCACCATAACCAAAACCAGTGACCAACACTAAATCACCTACTTTAAATACCGGATCATTACTCTCGGCAACACTACCGACCAAATCAATACCGGGAATAAACGGATACTGTTTAATAATTCTACCGGTTCCACATAACGCCAATGCATCTTTATAATTCAACGCTGAATAATGCACTTTAATTTTAATGCCTTGCCGTTGTGCTTCTGGGAAAAATTCCGAATCGATATTTTCAATTTTTGCCTGAAAAGGTTGATTTTCCGCTTGACGTAATACCAATGCTTTCATAATTTACCCCCTGTTTCTGATATAAACGATATGCAACTTGCTGTGTAAATTTCTCTTTTAACAACTGCCAGTTTTCCGGTACGGTCGGCGTTAAGTTTTTTTCCGTTTCAATGTAGATCAACGCTTCCTCCGCAAGCCAACCATAATTATTTAATAATAACAGTGTTTCTGAAAGCAGATTCTGATGAAACGGCGGATCAATAAAAACAATATTAAAATCTTTAGCTTCAGCCGTTGCTAAAAACGACAAAGTATCCGCACAAACCACTTCGCCCTGCTGTGTTTTAAGCTGTTGTAAATTTTGCTTTAACTGTTTTGCCACTTGTGGCGATTTTTCCAACATTACTACCGAATTTGCCTGACGAGATAACGCCTCAAGCCCCAAAGCACCGCTACCCGAAAAACAATCTAAACAATCCGCTCCAACAATATCGTGCATTAGCCAATTAAACAGTGTTTCACGCACTCGATCTGAAGTAGGACGCAACCCTTGGGACAACAATACTGGCAATTTACGCCCTCGCCATAATCCACCGATAATTCTCACTTCGCCCTTGTTGTTACTCAATTGTGCTATTTTTGAAAAGTTTTTTGCCATAAATAAAAGAAATGCTAAACATCAATAACATTAAAATGATAAACTAGACGGTATTTTAGTCTATTCTTTTCACTTTGTGCATAACCTTATGCAGATTATCATTTGATATTAATTTGGAAATAAATATGTCGGAAAATAAACAGAAAAAAGGCTTTTGGGCATCATTATTCGGTCGTAATAAATCTCAACAACCGCAACAAAATACACAACAGGAAACAAAAACTGATAAAAATGCAGATAATGTTATTTCAGATCAGCATCCACAAACTGAAGCACCGAAAACTGAAACGCCGATTGCTGAATCACAACTTACCGACACAGAAATAGCAACAACAGAACAGCAAGAAAAACAAACTTCTTCACTTCCACCACAACAAATTGAGCCTGAGCCTGAGCCTACAAAAATTAGAACACAGGAAAAACCAACTAAACAAGGCTTTTTCAGCCGTTTAGTACAAGGCTTAGTGAAAACCAAACAAAATATCGGTGCCGGTTTTCGCTCTCTCTTTTCAGGTAAAAAAATTGATGATGATCTGTTTGAAGAATTAGAAGAACAGTTGTTAATTGCCGATATTGGCGTGCCAACCACTAATAAAATTATTAAAAATCTAACAGAACACGCCAGTCGTAAACAGTTAAAAGATGCGGAATTACTCTATCAACAATTAAAGGTCGAATTAGCAACTATTTTGAAACCGAATGAACAACCTTTGGTGCTAACCGATAAAAAACCTTTTGTTATTCTGATGGTCGGTGTAAACGGTGTAGGTAAAACCACAACCATTGGTAAATTAGCAAAACAGTTCCAGCAGCAAGGTAAATCCGTTATGTTAGCTGCCGGTGATACTTTCAGAGCAGCAGCTGTGGAACAGTTACAAGTTTGGGGTGAGCGGAATCATATTCCTGTTATCGCTCAAGCAACCGGTGCAGATTCCGCTTCAGTATTATTTGATGCAATGCAATCTGCAACTGCAAAAGGGGTGGATATTCTGATTGCCGACACCGCAGGTCGTTTACAAAATAAAAATAATCTAATGGATGAACTAAGAAAAATTGTGCGAGTGATGAAAAAATATGATGAAAATGCACCACACGAAATTATGCTGACATTAGATGCCGGCACCGGTCAAAACGCCATTAGTCAGATGAAATTATTTAATGAAGCGGTCGGTATTACAGGAATTACACTAACTAAATTGGACGGCACAGCAAAAGGCGGTGTCATTTTTGCACTAGCAGATCAATTTAATGTACCTATTCGTTATATTGGAGTGGGTGAAAAAATTGATGATTTACGCCCATTTAATAGCGAAGAGTTTATTGAAGCGCTGTTTATATCAGATAAAGAGGCTTAAGGAACAGTTATGATTCGGTTTTCAGATGTGAGTAAAGTTTATAGTGGCGGAAACAAACCCGCTTTACAAGGAATCAGTTTTCATTTACCTGTTGGCAGTATGACCTATATCACTGGGCATTCCGGTGCTGGGAAAAGCACTTTATTGAAGCTGATCCTTGGTATTGAACGTGCCAATGGCGGTAATATTTGGTTCAACAATCACGATATTACCCGTTTACCTGCATCTGAAATGCCTTATTTACGCCGCCAAATCGGAATGGTACATCAGGATTATCGTCTACTCACTAATTACACAGTGTTAGATAATGTCGGTTTACCACTAGTAATTAATGGAATGCACCCTAATGAAGTAAAAAGACGTGCTTCGGCGGCTCTAGATCGTGTAGGATTATTCCATCGTGCTGATTACTATCCGCAACAACTTTCTGGTGGTGAACAGCAACGAGTCGATATTGCACGAGCAATTGTTAATCGCCCACAACTTTTATTGGCAGATGAACCAACCGGCAATCTGGATAAAGAGCTTTCATTGGATATTTTTCATCTTTTCGAGCAATTGAACAGTATGGGGGTAACGGTGATTATTGCCACGCACGATGTCAATATCATCGCACAGAATCCAAAACCGACCATTGTTTTAGAACAAGGGCATTTAAAACAGTTTATTTGTTAATGGGATTATTATGAACCAACGTCATCTCAACGCTTCCATATTCTTGCAATTCAAAATTGTCTTCCAAATGGTATTTCGTGAACTATTAAAAAGAAAACTTGGTACTTTATTAACCGTTATTGTGATCGCCGTTTCATTAACTATTCCAGTAATGACTTATTTATTATGGAAAAATGTGGAATATACTATCGATAACTTCTATCCAGAATCAGAATTGGCAGTATATCTGAATAAGAATTTGAGTGAACAGGATACAGAACGCGTTGTTGAGTCACTCAGAGCGCAACAAGGTGTTGATTCTCTCAATTATATCTCTCGCCAAAAGAGTCTCGAAGATTTCCGCCAATGGTCAGGCTTTAATGAAGAATTATCGCTTTTAGATGACAATCCTTTACCAGCTGTAGTGATGATAAAACCAACAAATGAATATAAAAGCAGCGATAAAATGATGGAATTACGCACAGAACTAGCGAAAGTCAAAGGCGTACAGGAAGTACGTTTAGATGACGGCTGGATAGAAAAATTAGGAGCAATCTCCTATTTAATCGCAAAAATTGCCACTATTTGCAGTTTTTTAATGAGCTTGGCAGTATTTTTAGTTATTGGAAATAGTGTACGTTCCGATGTTTATAGCAGCCGCACTAATATTGAAGTAATGAAACTGCTTGGTGCTACTAATCACTTCATTCTTCGACCATTTCTTTGCACCGGCATTATTTATGGTATGTTAGGCAGTATTCTAGCTACTATTTTCAGTTTTTTATTAATCAGCTATTTCTCTACTGCTGTTGGTTATGTTGCTGATATTTTTGCTATAAAAATTGCCTTAAATGGCTTAGCTATTTCAGAAATACTTCTTATGACTATTATCTGTTCTGCTATTGGCTATACAGCAGCCTGGATTTCAGCCAACAAGCATATCAATGATTTTGAAAAGAAAAATTAATCTTTAAAGTAAAGTCAAGTTTCATTAATAGTGAAACTTGACTATTTCATTTGACAAGAGTAACATTCCGCCCGATATTTTTTCTATGAGGACAAACACTTTGGACAGTCACAGTCGATACTGGTTTTACTATTACAACTAATCTTTTCGCCTCATAGCCTCTTTTGCTTATCGGCGAAAAGTCGGTAAGTATCAAACTTCCCATTATATTAAATAAACTGGAATCTTTTTTATTTTGTTCATTGCGTTGTTCAAAACCCAACTTAGGGAGTAAGAACAGATGATTGGAGCATTTGCCTTAGATGACGCACGTTTAGTGCGAATTGATGAAAACAGCGATGCATTAAATGATGCAATTTGGATTGATTTATTAGAACCAACAGCCGAAGAACGTGAGATGCTACAAAAAGGACTAGGTCAAAGCTTAGCTTCTTATCTTGAATTGGAAGACATTGAGGCATCCGCACGTTTCTTTGAAGATGAAGACGGATTACATTTACACTCTTTCTTTTATTGTGAAGATGAAGATGATTACGCCGATATAGCCACCGTTGCTTTTACCTTACGCGACGGACGTTTGTTCTCATTAAGAGACCGTGAATTGCCGGCTTTCCGCCTTTATCGTATGCGTTCCAGAACTCAACGTTTACTCGAATGCAATGCTTATGAATTACTACTTGACTTATTTGAAACTAAAATTGAACAGTTGGCCGATGTTATAGAAACTGTTTATGCTGATTTAGAAAAATTAAGCCGTATTATTCTTGAAGGGAAACAAGGTGAAGCCTTTGATCAAGCACTATCTACTCTTACTGAACAAGAAGACGTAAGCTCAAAAGTGCGTTTATGTTTGATGGATACACAACGGGCATTAAGTTTCTTAGTGCGAAAAACTCGCTTACCAGCTAGCCAGTTAGAACAAGCACGTGAAGTATTACGAGATATTGAATCACTACAACCTCATAACGAATCTTTATTCCAAAAAGTGAACTTCTTAATGCAGGCGGCAATGGGTTTTATGAATATCGAACAGAACAGAATTATGAAGATCTTCTCTGTGGCATCCTTGATTTTCCTACCGCCAACATTGGTTTCTTCCACTTACGGTATGAACTTTGCTAATATGCCGGAATTAACTTGGAAATTCGGATACCCATTCGCCTTAGTTTTAATGGCTCTCGCCGCCTTATTCCCATTCCTTTATTTCAAACGAAAAGGGTGGTTGTAAGAAAAATGCAGTATTCCGATACTGCATTTTTCATTCCATTAATGTCAAATCTATCGCACTCATAAAACAGCTGACTTTACATTCGCCGCAGCCATTACAGTGCGATAAATCAACCATAAGTTGTTTATTACTATCAAGTCGGATCGCTTTTGTCGAGCAGCTTTGTATACAACTATCACACGCTTGTCCCTGTTGTTGTAAACATTCCGTTAAGAAATATGGTCTTAATTCAGTGTCTGCATTGAATGTCGGATGTAATGCTTTTGTTGAACAAACCTGTGCACAGAGTCCACAAAAATCACAGGCAGTATAAGTTATCGCTAAAGTCGCTTTTTGTTGTTCAATTTGGATTAACCCATATGGGCAAACTTGCGCACATTTACCACAACCATCACAAAAAGCGGTAAACAGCGACTCTTTTGCAGCAAACGGTGGGCGATTTTGTAATCGCCGCAACGATTGTTGTTGCGGTGATTGTTTAAACAGACGAAAAAGCCCTCGTCTTGAAATATTATGATGTGACAAATATGCCGAATAATAACGTTCGTCTTTTGTTGTCATCATTGCTAAAAATAGAGTGGTAATTTTGGAACAGAGCATTTAATGTTCATCTGCCATAACGATAAAGTCTGTTCCGCAATTAATCCGATTCCACGATAAAAAGGCGATTCTGTTTGTTTAGTGAGTAAGCTTAAATAACGCCACACCCAAGTAAACAGATACTTCGCTAAATATTCATCCAGAATTTTCGGATTACTGTTGGCGATATAACCTGCCATCATTAACATCAAGCCGACCTGATCCTCCGGTTCTTCAGTGCCAACATTACAACAGATGTCATTTTTTAACATAAATTTGCGTAGATCTATTAAGGGTTTGCCGAAGATGACAGCCTCTTCATCCAAATAAACTGTACTCCAAGGCGGTGCCGGTAAAGCATTAGGCCCAATAAATTGCGCTTGGAATTGTTCCGGCAAATTATCACGTTGGCGTAACAACGCCACAATTTCATCCTCATTTTTGAGTGCTGGAAACCAATCTCCTTGCCAATCCATATGATCCAATGCATCTAGAATAGGCTTTAAAACAGAGTGTCTTGGTTCAAAATATAATAACATTCCCATCCAATAACCACTTGTTTTTACCCATTCTAAAAACTTTTCTCGTTCCATCATTGTGTCTCCCACAGAAAGGAACTACGCCTAAATCATTAGGCATAGCCATCATTAACATCAAACTGCCATACCTCCTGTCATATGCAGTCCATAAAAAATGATGCGACCTAACACTTCTCCACCGAAAACTAATAATACCGCGAATAGCAATCCGGCTCTATGATTACTTTTACAAAATAAACTTATTTTATATGACCCTTAGGAGATGCTATTATATGGAGTGTTTTCTGCTCCAAGATAAAAAAGATAATATATATCAACTAATTATAATTAATGAAAATTATTGCCAACAAAAAACCGGCTATATCGCTATAGCCGGTTGTTATCGCTATTCAAAGATTATTTATTAGAAAGTTTATTAAATTCCTGTTTTGCTTTTTCTAACTGTTGTAGAAATGCCGGTTTCGTATGCAATGTTGCCACTACTGCACTCGCTACCACTCTTGCCGCATCAACATCGCTCTGCCAGTGATAACCGCAAATCACTCTGCTTTGTCCCATTTCATAACCACGTTTGATAATTTCATTTTGACGCGCCGGATTAATTTCAGTTAAAACTAAAGCGGTTGCCCAACCGATGGCTGTATGACCGGAAGGATAAGAACCGTTTGTTGATAAGGTTTTCTCATCATCAGGTCGACAAGTACCTTCTTTAAAGAAGGCAAACGGACGAATTCTCATATAGCCTTTCTTTGCTGCTCTTGTTGAGAGATCGCCGGCATCTTCTCTAAAATTTTGTAGTAATTTATAAATTTCAGGGGTTTTTTGTTGAGAAATTTCTAAACCAAACGCTTCTGAAAATGCTTGTGGCACACCGTCAGCCGCAACATAAGCATCTTTATAAGCCTGTTTTCCTCTTTCGGTGTTTCTTAGTAATTTTCCTTTCTCATATTGTGCTTTATCGTTTAAAAACAGAACACTGTCGACCGCAGGTGGCGGTGGTAAAAGTTTAAAGCTATCAATGACTTCGCTACTTTTGAGAAAGTACAAATCAGGCTTAGTAGTAACATCATTATCCTGTGCAAAAGAAAGTGTAGATACTGAAAGCAGTAATGCAATTAATGAAAGTTTTTTCATTTTTTAATCCCCATAAATATAACAAACATATAATTTCACAATGCAACACATAAAATATTGTCTATGAATCAGCTCGCTGTGGAAGAATTTTCCTTCTGCCAAATCAAACACTCTTCTCAACCGTAACTAGAAGATTTTAATCATTAATGTGTTGTTAATCACATCATAAAACTCACTCAAATTTATTCAATGGGAACGATACCAATTATTTTAATAATGTTAACCGGATCACATTTTTAATGCCTTATAAAAACAAAAAACCGGCTATATCGCTATAACCGGTTTTTTCAATATTAAGAATTAGCGTTTATTTTTGACTAATTTTTCTGTAAGTTCATAAGCACGCAATTTCGCAAGTTCTCTGGAAAGTTTAGAAGCCATAAGCTCATAATTACCATCCTTATGCGCACTGCGAATATTTTCTTCTGCACGGCGTTTCGCTGCAAGGATACGTTCTTTATCAAGCTCTTCTCCTCGAATCGCAGTGTCCGCCAATACAATCACATTTCCTGGTTGCACTTCAAGAAAGCCACCGGATACATAAATAACTTCTTCTTTACCTTCTTTCATCACTTTTACGATGCCAGGTTTAATCGAAGTTAATAACGGAGTATGCCCGGCGAGAATACCTAACTCACCTTCACTCCCTGTAACCTGAATACTTTCAACAACACCTGAAAATATTTTTTCTTCCGCACTTACAACTGTTAAGTTAAACGTTGCCATTAGTTATCTCCTTAGCGATTGTTTGCCTTAGGAGCAATTACATTTTTTTCGCTTTTTCTAATACTTCATCGATAGAACCAACCATATAGAACGCCTGTTCAGGAATATGGTCATATTCTCCGTTTAAAATACCTTTAAAGCCGCGAATTGTTTCTTTTAATGGCACATATTTACCCGGTGAACCGGTAAATACTTCAGCAACGAAGAACGGCTGTGATAAGAAACGTTCAATTTTACGTGCACGAGCCACCACTAATTTATCTTCTTCAGACAATTCGTCCATACCAAGAATTGCGATAATATCTTTCAATTCTTTATAACGTTGTAAGATACCCTGTACGCCACGGGCAACATCATAATGTTCCTGTCCAACAACTTGCGGATCTAATTGACGTGAAGTTGAATCAAGCGGATCTACCGCAGGATAAATACCGAGTGAAGCGATTTGACGGCTTAATACAACGGTTGAATCCAAGTGAGCAAAGGTTGTTGCCGGAGATGGGTCAGTCAAGTCATCCGCCGGAACGTAAACCGCTTGTACGGAAGTGATTGATCCGGTTTTAGTTGAAGTAATACGTTCTTGTAAAACCCCCATTTCTTCCGCAAGAGTAGGTTGATAACCTACCGCTGACGGCATACGACCTAACAATGCTGATACCTCTGTACCTGCAAGGGTATAACGATAAATATTATCGACGAAGAACAACACATCACGACCTTCATCACGGAATTTTTCAGCCATCGTCAAACCGGTTAACGCAACACGTAAACGGTTACCCGGTGGCTCATTCATTTGTCCGTAAACAAGTGATACTTTATCCAAAACGTTGGATTCCTGCATTTCGTGATAGAAGTCATTACCTTCACGAGTACGCTCACCTACCCCCGCGAATACAGAATAACCTGAGTGTTCAATCGCAATATTACGGATAAGTTCCATCATATTAACGGTTTTACCTACACCCGCACCACCGAACAAACCAACTTTACCCCCTTTCGCAAACGGGCAAACCAAGTCGATAACTTTGATACCGGTTTCCAACAATTCTGTACTGTTTGCTTGCTCTTCGTAACTTGGTGCAGCACGGTGAATTGACCAACGAGCTTTTTCGCCGATAGGACCACGTTCATCAATTGGCTCACCAAGTACATTCATAATACGACCTAATGTTTCTGTTCCGACCGGTACAGAAATTGGGCTGCCTGTATTAGTTACAGACAAGCCACGTTTTAATCCGTCTGAAGATCCCATTGCGATACAACGAACAACACCACCACCTAATTGTTGTTGCACTTCAAGCACAAGACCGGTTTCAACGTTTAATGCTTCATACACTTTTGGCACAGCATCTTGTGGAAACTCAACGTCAATGACGGCACCGATGATTTGTACAATTTTTCCAGTTGCCATTATCATTCCTCTAATCTACTTTAAATTGCAGCCGCACCAGCGACAATTTCATTTAATTCATTTGTGATGCTTGCTTGACGAGCTTTGTTATAAACAAGTTGTAATTCGTTAATCAAATTACCCGCATTGTCTGTTGCAGCTTTCATTGCAACCATTCTCGCCGCTTGCTCAGATGCTAAGTTTTCTACTGCTGCCTGATACACTTGAGATTCGATATAACGAATCAATAAACTATCAAGCAATACTTTCGGATCTGGCTCATAGATATAATCCCAAATACCTTTTTGTAAACGATCGTTTTCCATTGAAGGTAAAGGCAATAATCTTTCAAGGGTCGGTTTTTGCGACATTGTATTAATAAATTTATTAAATACGAGATAAACCGCATCAACCTCACCGTTTCTATAAGCATCCACCATCGTATTAACAGTACCAATCAACTCTTCCACAGAAGGGGTATCACCAATCCCTGAAGTTTGAGAAATCACTTTCGCAATTCCCAAAGATTGGAAGAAATTAATTCCTTTAGCACCGATCAAACTTAGCTGAACACCGACACCCTTATCATTGAACGCTTTCATTTCATTCATAGCACGTTTAAACAAATTAATATTTAAACCGCCACATAATCCACGATCCGTTGAAACGATAATGTAACCAACATTCTTAATTTCTCTTTCAACCAAGAAAGGGTGTTTATATCCAATGCTACCTTTTGATACATGGCTAATTACGTAACGTATTGTGTCAGAATACGGACGTGAAGAAGACATGCGTTCTTGCGTTTTACGCATTTTGGAGGCAGCAACCATTTCCATCGCCTTAGTAATTTTCTGTGTACTCTGTACACTGGCGATTTTGGTTCTTATCTCTTTCGCACCTGCCATTTCATCTCTCCGTTACGTCTATAGTAATTACCAAGCACCGTTTTGTTTAAATGAGTCTAAAATTGCCTTTAAGGTATCTTTTACTGCATCATCATATTTACCGGTTTTGGTCAATTCTTGCATAAATTCTGCATAATTATTTTGTGCATATTCCAATAATGCAGATTCAAATGAACCAATACGGTCTAACTCAACATCATCCAAATAACCGAATTCAACAGCAAACAAGACTAAAGATTGTTGTGCCACAGTCATCGGTGAATATTGTTTTTGTTTCAACAATTCGGTAACTTTCTGTCCGTGAGAAAGTTGTTTACGGGTTGCATCATCCAAGTCGGAAGCAAATTGCGCAAACGCTGCCAATTCACGATATTGAGCCAATGCAGTACGAATACCGCCTGACAATTTCTTCATTGCTTTAGTTTGAGCAGCACCACCAACACGAGAAACGGAAATACCCGGGTTAACCGCTGGACGAATACCGGAGTTAAATAAGTTGGTTTCAAGGAAGATCTGACCATCGGTAATAGAAATTACGTTAGTCGGAACGAATGCTGAAACATCACCTGCTTGAGTTTCAATAATAGGCAATGCAGTTAATGAACCTGTTTTACCTTTAACTTCACCGTTAGTGAAACGTTCTACGAATTCGGCATTAACGCGAGCCGCACGCTCTAATAAACGAGAGTGTAGATAGAAAACGTCACCAGGGAAGGCTTCACGTCCAGGTGGACGACGTAATAACAATGAAATTTGACGATATGCTACAGCTTGTTTTGATAAATCATCATAAACGATTAATGCATCTTCACCACGGTTACGGAAATATTCACCCATTGCACAACCAGCATATGGTGCAAGATATTGTAAAGCCGCAGATTCTGCCGCTGAAGCCACCACAACAATAGTGTTATCCAACGCACCATATTCTTCTAATTTACGTACGACGTTGGCAATTGTTGATGCTTTTTGTCCGATAGCGACATAAACACATTTGATGCCTGAATCACGTTGATTGATGATTGCATCAATCGCCAATGCGGTTTTACCGGTTTGACGGTCACCGATAATTAACTCACGTTGACCACGACCGATTGGAATCATTGAGTCGACCGCTTTATAACCGGTTTGCACCGGCTGATCAACAGATTGACGATCAATAACGCCCGGCGCAATCACTTCAACCGGAGAGAAACCATCGTTTTCAATCTCACCTTTACCATCGATCGGCTGACCTAATGTATTAACCACACGGCCTAATAAACCACGACCGACCGGCACTTCCAAAATACGACCGGTACATTGTACTTCCATACCTTCAGCCAAGTCGGCATAAGGCCCCATTACTACCGCACCAACTGAATCTCTTTCCAAGTTCAGTGCAATAGCATAACGATTATCAGGTAATGCAATCATTTCCCCTTGCATTACTTCTGTTAAACCATGAATGCGGATAATTCCATCACTCACGGAAACGATTGTACCAGTATTGCGTGCTTCGCTAACGACTTCAAACTGGGCAATACGTTTTTTAATCAGTTCACTAATTTCTGTAGAATTTAGTTGCATCTTTTTTTCCTCTTACAATTGCAACTCATTAGCTAAACGAGCAATTTGACCACGACTACTTCCATCAATGACAAACTCATCGGTACGAATAACTGCTCCCGCAATTAAAGTACTGTCCACATTGCAATTTAATTTAACTTTACGAGCAAGCCTTTTTTCCATCGCAGCAATAATATTCTTTTGTTGCTTATCACTTAATGGAAAAGCGGAGGTAACATAAACTTCTGTGATTGACTTATAGTCATCCACATACTCTTTAAACTGTGCCAACACGGCCGGCAAAACTTGTAGACGTTTATTTTCAGCCATAATACGGATAAAGTTTTCACCGTATTTATCCAACTGATCACCGCAAAATTTAATCACTATATCGGCAATTTTGTTTGCTGATAAATCGCTGACTAATAAATTTTGCATTCTATCATCAGTAACTACAGCTGCCGCAAAACCTAACATTGTTTGCCACTGAGCTAATTGATCGTGTTCAATCGCAAAATCAAAAGCCGCTTTCGCATAAGGACGAGCTACTGTAGTAAATTCTGACATAGCTTACCTTCCTTATAACTCAGCCACGAGTTTATCGATAATGTCGTTATTAGCGGCTTCATCGACATTGCGGGCAACAATTTTTTCAGCACCGGCTACCGCTAAAGAAGCCACTTTAGCTCGTAACTCTTCCTGAACACGTTTACGTTCAGCTTCAATTTGAGCATAACCTTGTTCCACGATTTTCGCTTTCAAAGTTTCTGCTTCATTTTGAACTTCAGCTAAAATTTCATTACGGCGACGATTCGCAGCATCAATAATAGATTGAGCCTGTGTTTTTGCCGCATTCACTTCTTTTTCAATCAGTGCCTGTGTATCCGCTTGTTCTTTTTTCGCTACTTCAGCCGCAGCCAACGCATTTGCAATTTGTGATTGACGCTCTTCGATAGCTTTAATAATCGGTGGCCAAACATATTTCACGCAAAACCATACAAAGATGATAAAAGCTATTGTTTGTCCAATTAATGTTGCGTTGATATTCACAACGGACCTCCTATTGAAGTTGGTTGATTTACTCTATTAAAGAGTAACCCGTTATGTATTAACCTAACAATGAAACGAATGGGTTTGCAAACGCAAAGTATAAACCGATACCTACTGCAATCATCGCAATCGCATCAAGCAAACCAGCAACGATAAACATTTTTGTCAATAAAGAGTTTGCTAACTCTGGTTGACGAGCAGCTGATTCCAAGTATTTACCACCTAAGATACCGAAACCAATAGCGGTACCTAAAGCAGCAAAAGCGAACATGATAGATGCAGCGATAATTGTTGCACTAATTACAGTTTCCATATTTTTCTCCAGTTTGGTTAAAGATAACAGCAAAATGCTGAGGTTAAAAAAATCAATTAATGTTCCGATTTATTGTAAGCAATACTTAAATAAACCACGGTAAGCATCATAAAGATAAATGCTTGTAATGTAACGACCAAAATGTGGAAGATTGCCCAAATAATCTGCAATGGAATACCCATTGTGGCAACAACCATATTGGCGGAATACATCACAGCAATCAAAATGAAGATCAATTCACCCGCATACATATTACCGAAAAGACGGAGTGATAAAGATACTGGTTTAGAAAGTAAGGTTACAGATTCAAGAATAAGGTTAACAGGAATCAATGCCCAATGATTAAACGGATGCATTGTATATTCTTTAACAAATCCGCTTACCCCTTTAGATTTCACGGTGTAGAAAATAATCAGTACAAACACACCCAAAGCCAATGAGAAAGTGAGGTTCATATCGGTGGTTGGCACTGCACGTAAATGAATTTCATCATTGCCGGACAAAATAGCAGCCAGTTTCGGCAGATAATCGACCGGAATAAGGTCGATGGTATTCATCAAAAATACCCAAACAAAAATACTTAATGCTAACGGTGCAACAACATTACGACTGCCGTGGAAGTTTTCGGTCACAACGCCGTTGATCCACTCAACCAAAATCTCAACCGCTGCTTGTAGTTTTGTTGGTTTACCGGTTGTTACTTTTTGTGCTACACGATAGAACAGATACAAAAAAGCAACACCGCAAATAATAGAAAATAAAAGAGTATCGAAATGGAATGACCAAAAACCCTCACCAGCTTTAAGGTTGCCTAAGTGGTGGTTAATATATTCCATAGAAGTAAGAGATGAACCTTCTGCAGACATATTTGTTCCTACTGATTGTTAAGATGCTAGTTTATTACCTTGTTACTATTTCTTAAACGAAATAACAAGAAATTATTCAAAAAGATTACTCCCAAGTAACCACCGAATAATCCTAATGGTGACACTGTTTTATCAAAGACAAACAACATCACGAAAAACAAAATAGTTATACAAATTTTAAAAATTTCAGCTTGGTATAACACTTTAGCCTTATTTATTTGCGCTGTTTTTAATCCTTTAAAAATCAGAAAACCAACAAATAGAATTTGAGGAATCCAACCAATTAAAGCGCCGATTAAATAAGAAAAGGCATAATCCGGTTTAAAAAAATACATCCCAATAAAAACGACGGCAATAATCATTGCCATCGTTAAAAATATTTTTTTATAGAGCGTTTTTGTATGATTAATCCAAAAAGACATTGTTCAGATTCTATCCATATTTCAATTCACAAAACAAAACAAAACACAAATTGTTACTCTATGAATTGCTCTGAATTGAAGGAATTATCCCGTTTATGCACCACTCAATTATACGAGGACTATGATTTTATGCAATCGATTTAATACTATAAAAGTGTTACATAGTTAACATTTTTAATAAAAATTTTAACTTTTTGATTTCCTTTTTGCATAAAATCTCTTTTTGTTAAAATTATGCTACAATTTTTATTTTTACTAAATGCCTTTCTCCCACTAATTCTGGCACAGCTAACGTAACAACATCAATCACTTGAAAACGATTATTTAGCATTTTGACTTCTTCTGTTTGATATTGACCTTTTAACGCATAAAAAAAACCATTTTCATTCAGTAAATGCTGACACCATTGCGTCATATCAGATAAAGAAGCAAAAGCACGACTTAATACGCCATCAAACTTTTGCTCCGGTTGATACTCCTCAACACGACTTAAAACAGGTTCAACATTAGTCAGCTCCAATTCTCTCACTGCATTACGAATAAAACTGATGCGTTTACCTAAACTATCCAACAGATAGAACTTTTTATTCGGATTAGCAATCGCCAACGGTAAACCAGGCAATCCCGGTCCAGTACCAACATCAATAAAACGTCTTCCAACCAAATAAGGGCTTACCACTAAACTATCTAAAATATGTTTTATTAACATCTCTTGCGGATCACGTACCGAAGTAAGGTTATATGCCTTATTCCACTTATGCAAAAGCTCCACTAATTTCACTAATTGAGACTTTTGCTGATCGGTCAAGGAAATATCGGCAATTGACAATAATTGAGTCAGTTTTTCCAATAACATCTTACTCACCACGTTTCAACATTCCTTGCTTTTTCAAATAAACTAATAAAATTGAAATTGCTGCTGGGGTAATGCCGGAAATACGCGAAGCCTGTCCAATAGAAACAGGTCGATGCTGTTCTAATTTAGATCTCACTTCATTAGATAAGCCAACAACAGCGGAATAATCAAATTCAGAAGGAATTAAAGTATTTTCGTGGCGTTTATGTCGTTCTATCTCTTCTTTTTGATGCTCAATATAACCTTGATATTTAATTGAGATCTCAACCTGTTCCACTGCCTCTTTATCTTGCATTGCCGGTTGGAAAGGGGTTAATTGACATAATTTTTCATAATCTATCTCCGGACGGCGTAGCAGATCCTCTCCGTTCGCTTCACGTATTAACGGAGAATTCGACACAGCATTGACCTCATCCAAATATTCAGAACGAGGATGAATCCAAATTTGTCTTAAACGTTGACGTTCCAGCTCAATATTTTCTAATTTCTGATTAAATCTAGCCCAACGTGCATCATCAATTAAACCAAGCTCACGTCCAATAGAAGTTAAACGCAAATCGGCATTATCTTCACGTAACAATAAACGATATTCCGCACGCGAAGTAAAGACACGATATGGTTCTTTCGTACCTAATGTGCAGAGATCATCAACCAATACACCGATATATGCTTGATCACGACGCGGATACCACGCCTCTTTGTCTTGTACGTGTAAACCGGCATTCAATCCCGCAAGAATACCTTGTGCTGCCGCTTCTTCATAACCTGTGGTACCATTGATCTGTCCAGCAAAGAACAAACCGTTGATCGCTTTCGTTTCTAAAGAAGGTTTCAGATCTCTCGGATCAAAGAAATCATATTCAATCGCATAGCCCGGTTTAACAATTCGAGCATTTTCCAAACCTTGCATTGAGTTAACGATGCCCATTTGCACATCAAACGGTAGACTGGTAGAAATGCCGTTTGGATAGATCTCATTGCTAGTTAATCCTTCTGGTTCTAAAAAGATCTGATGTCCATTTCGATCACCGAACCGCATTACTTTATCTTCTATCGAAGGGCAATACCGTGGACCAACCCCTTCAATGATCCCTGTGTACATTGGACTACGATCTAAATTAGCACGAATAATATCGTGTGTTTTAAGATTAGTATGAGTAATGTAGCAAGGCACTTGTTGTGGATGTTCATCAACACTTCCCATATAGGAAAATACCGGCAAAATCTCATCACCGTGTTGCTGTTTTAGCACGGAAAAATCGATAGTTCTTGCATCAAGACGCGGTGGAGTACCAGTTTTTAATCTAGCTACGCGCAGATCAAGATCACGAAGACGTTCTGCTAAACGAACCGATGCAGGATCTCCGGCTCGTCCACCTTCATAATGATCAAGACCAATGTGAATTTTACCTGCTAAGAAAGTACCTGCTGTTAATACCACTGCTTTAGCCTTAAATGTTAATCCCATTTTGGTATTAACACCGCTTACGTGACCATTTTCAATAAGAATATCAGTTACTTCTTGTTGAAAAAGATCTAAATTAGGCTGCCGTTCTAAAGCAGTTCTAACCGCCTGACGATATAAAACACGATCTGCTTGTGCTCTGGTTGCTCTTACTGCCGGCCCTTTGCTGCTGTTTAATGTTCTGAACTGAATTCCGGCTTGGTCGGTTGCGTGAGCCATTAAACCGCCTAAAGCATCGATCTCTTTAACGAGATGTCCTTTACCGATACCACCAATTGCTGGATTACAAGACATCTGACCTAATGTATCTATATTATGTGTGATTAATAATGTTTTTAGACCCATTCTTGCCGGGGCGAGAGCCGCTTCTGTACCGGCGTGACCGCCACCGACAACAATGACATCATATTGATTTAGATAAAGCATAAAAAACCTAAAATTTGAAAATTGAATTGTGATAAGAAAATTCGGCTATTTTAACTGAATTTTGAGGATCTGTTAAAAATTAATTTTTTAGGATCACGAACAGGATCGCTAATAATAAAATAGATCTTTATATAGAGATCTTTTTATTATTGTTATTATTAGTGCCTTAGATCCTTGTGAGAAAGTTTGTTTTTCATAAAGATCTTAATGAGTTAAGATCCTTATGAAACTGTGAAGATCACTAGCGAAAGTATGATCTTTTTTGTGGATAAAGTGCTTTTTTTTCCACAGGTGATCTAATTTATAAAATTATATTCAGCAATAAAACAGTTTATATAATGGAAATTCATCAGTTTATCCACAGGAGATCATAACAGATCAGGAAAGACGACTGAGTAAATTTGGTAGCCATTGCTCAGCTTCAGTTTCCGGATCAGCACAAACTGACATATCAATTCTCAGTGAAGGACAGATCTTTACAGCGTGACATTGAGTAAGCTCGGTTTCAACCCGATCTACTGCAAAACAGAAAGTGTCGTAATCACTGTTTCCTAAACCGACCACAGCAAAACGCAGATCGGAAAGATCTGGATTTTCTTCATTAATCTGTTCAAAAAGCGGTTGTAAATTATCGGGTAAATCACCAGCACCGTGTGTAGAAGTGACTATCAGCCAGTTTTTATCCTCGATCACTTGATTTAACTCATCAGGGCCGTGAAATAAATTGGTTTTGAAACCTTGTTGCTGTAAACAGTCTTCTAAATGTTCAGCTACATACTCCGCACCGCCTAAAGTACTGCCGCTGATAATTGTGATTTTTTTCATTAAAAAACTCCTTAAGGTTAGCGTCGCTATTTTTTTGCAATAAAAAACGGTATCTTTGCGATACCGTTTGTCATTTTAGTTTCTTGGTAGGTAATTGGTTGGGTTGACCGATTTGCCTTTATAACGAATCTCAAAGTGTAATTTAACACTATTGGTTCCGGAACTTCCCATTTTTGCGATCTGTTGCCCCGCCGTCACCTGTTGCTGATCTTTTACTAAGATCGATTCATTGTGGGCATAAGCACTGAGATAATCATCATTGTGTTTAATAATGATCAAGTTACCGTAGCCACGCAATGCATTGCCAGCATAAACAACACGTCCAGGTGCGGCAGCATAAACGGCTTGACCTCGAGAACCTCCAATGTCGATCCCTTTATTGCCGCCATCACTGTTGGAGAAGCCTTGAATAATATTGCCTTTTGTCGGCCAAATCCAAGTGATGTTACTGTTATTAACGGCAACAGGCTCAATATTACGTGGTGCTTGGTTAACGGTGTTAGTTGGCTGCGGTTCAACCGGAACGGTATTGACGGAATTGTTGCTGGTTGTCGGCATTGTACCAGCAGTAGATTTAATTGGACCAATTACTGTGCCGTCAGAGCCGTAAGCTGTACCGTTTGGACCCGGTGTGTAAGTGACGGCTGGTTGTGTCGGTGCGGTAGCAGCTGTTGTAGTTGATGCAGTAGTTGTGGTCGTCGCAATAGTTTCATTGCTTTCCGCCGCATTGTTACTAATACGTAATTTTTGACCGACACTTAATTTATAAGGTTCGGGAATATGGTTTAATGCTGCCAATTCACGCACATCCATACCGGAAATATAGGCAATTAAGAACATTGTATCGCCTTTACGTACAGTATAACTGTCGCCTTTATAGAAACCTTTATCAATTTTGCTATAGTCAGGCGCATTGGTTTGAGGATTGCGTGGAATAGTAAAATCTTGAGAAACCGCTTTTTTCGCAGCCGGTTTTGTTACCGGTTGAGGTGCCGGTGTTGGTGCTGCAACAGGTTGTGGTTGTTGATAAGTCGGTTGAGTTTGTACCGGCTGAGATTGAACCGGTTGAGCTTGTGGTTGCGGTGCTGCCGGTGTCGCCATCATATCGGAAGGCATTTGTTGTTGTTGTACCTGTGGTTCCCAGGTGGAATTTGCACTATTACCGACGGACTGCATAATTCCCGGTGTTAATGTACCGTCAACATCTTCGACAGGCGCAGAATTATTACTGCTACAACCTGCGAGCACGGCAGCAACAACGGGGATAAGTAAAAAAGATTGTTTCATAAATATTCCTATTAAAATTTTGCTACTTTAAGAGAAAATAGGCACAGATTGCTAATACTACAACGCCCCAGCCAATGATTTCAATATAATTGCGTAATTGTGCAGCAAATCGTTCTCCGCCCCAAGCGGATAATTTTGCCACTAACATAAAACGAGCGGTGCGAGAAATAAATGCAGTTGCAACAAACGGCAAGAATGCCATTTGCATTACGCCTGCACAAATGGTGAACACTTTATAGGGAATTGGCGAAAAACCGGCAACGAAAACCACTAAAATGCCCCATTTTTCAAACCAAGATACCGCGGTGTCCCAATGTGATTGATAGCCCCAAAGTGCAATATAATCTTTAATAAAATCAAAAGCATAATAGCCAACAGCATAACCGATCATTCCGCCGATAGTGGAAGCTAAACCGCAATAAAGTGCATAACGTAACGCTTTTTGCGGTTTTGACATCGACATTGGCACCAACATCACATCCGGAGGAATAGGAAAAAAAATAGCTTCAATGAAGCTAACTAATAATAACCAATAAACGGCAAATTTATGTTTCGACCATTGCATTGTTTTGTCATACATTCGGCTAAACAGATTCATAAAGTGTCTCCTTTTACTAACGGCACAAATTTAACTTCTTCAATATTTTCAATCTGATATTTATCATTAATACGCGTAATACGTTGCAGAATTTGTTGTTCTTCTCCAACCGGTAATACTAACCTACCGCCATCCGCCAACTGTTGTAATAATGCGGTTGGTATGGTTGACGGTGCGGCGGTAACGATAATCGCATTAAAAGGAGCGTGCCCTTTTAAGCCTTCCCAGCCATCACCGTGTTTTAAGCGAATATTATGTAATTCCAATTTTTTAAAACGGTGCATTGCCTGCCATTGCAAAGATTTGATTCTTTCTACACTAAAAATCTGTTGCGCCAATTTGGCTAAAATCGCAGTTTGATAACCACTGCCGGTGCCGATTTCCAACACTTTATCAGTCGGCTGTAATTGCAGCAGTGCTGTCATTTTTGCCACGATATAGGGTTGCGAAATGGTTTGTCCTTCACCAATCGGCAATGGCATATCTTCGTAACTGTGTTGGCGAAAAACCTCTTCAATAAAGAAAGGACGAGGAATTTCATAGATCGCTTGTAAAACCCGCTGATCGTGAATGCCACGATGATAGAGTTCATTAACCAAACGTTGTTGTTCAACAGACATAGCGATTATCCTAAGTTAAGCCACTCTTGCACCGCAGTTAGAGAGTGATGAGCCGTCATATCCGCTTGTATTGGGGTAATGGAAACAAAACCGTTGGCGACAGCGTGAAAATCGGTGCCTTCATCGGCATATTCCGGCAAACTGGACAGACCTAACCAGTAAATAGCTTCACCGCGCGGATCAATTTGTTTAATAATTTCTCCCTCACTGGCGCGGTAACCAAGTTTAGTCACTTTTGTACCTTTTAATTGATCATAAGGCAGATCCGGAACATTGATGTTTAGAATTTCACGACGACGCAATAGATGAGAGTGTAATTTCGGAATCAGATCACAAACCACTTTAGCGGCGGTGTCGTAATGTTGTCTACCGTCAAGTGATACCGCAATAGCGGGCAAACCTAAATGGCGGCCTTCAAAGGCGGCGGCAACCGTACCCGAATAGAGAATATCATCGCCAAGATTGCAGCCGGCATTAATACCGGACACCACTAAATCGATTTTACCAGCAAGCAAATAATTCATCGCTAAATAAACGCAATCCGCAGGCGTGCCGTTAACACAATAATCACCATTATCAATTTGTCGCGGACGCAATGGTTCAACCAGTGTGAGAGCGGATGAAGCGGCACTTCGATTGCGATCAGGAGCAACAATAATAACATTGGCAAAAGTGCGTAAATGGGAAGCCAAAGTTTGAATGCCTTCAGCGTGAAAACCATCATCATTACTTAATAAAATATTCATTATGCGCTCCTTTTTTTCTTTTTGAATAAATGAGGAATAATCTAAAGAGTTTTGTGCAATAACGCAACAGCTTCGCAGGCAATCCCTTCGCCACGACCGGTAAAGCCCAGTTTTTCAGTGGTAGTGGCTTTCACATTGACTTGAGCAATATCGCATTGCAAATCTTGAGCGATATTGGCTCGCATTTGATCAATATGCGGTCGCATTTTCGGCGCTTGAGCAATAATGGTGACATCCACATTTCCGATATGATAGCCAAGTTGTTGAATTTGACGGAATGCTTCCTTTAATAATTCTCGGCTGTCCGCCCCTTTATATGCCATATCGGTATCCGGAAACAGTTTGCCGATATCGCCTAATGCCGCAGCACCGAGTAAGGCATCCGTTAGGGCGTGCAATGCAACATCGCCGTCTGAATGGGCTAACAAACTTTTGGCATAGGGAATTTTAACGCCGCCAAGGATGACAAAGCCCTTGCCGTCATCAGTAAAGGCGTGAACATCAAAACCGTGACCGATTCTTATCATTGTTGTTCCTCTTTTTGTTGTTGCTGTAAATAAAATTCGGCTAATGCCAAATCTTCCGGACGGGTAATTTTGATATTATCGCTACGACCGGAAACTAATTGCGGATAATCACCGATTAACTCCAGTGCAGAGGCTTCATCGGTAACACTTAACCCTTGTTGATGGGCATATTGCAACGCCTGTTTTAAACGTTGTGCCGGAAAAAATTGTGGCGTTAATGCGTGCCATAAACAGGATCTGTCTTCCGTTTTTTCAATCTGCTGCCGGTTTGGAAAGGCTTTTTTGATGGTGTCGACAACCGGTTTTGCCAGAATAGCGCCTTGAATATCGGTGATCGCACATAATTTATCTAAATCCTGATGGGTGATGCAGGGTCTGGCAGCATCGTGCACCATTACCCAAACTTGTTCATCAATGGTGTTTAACGCATTTAATACCGACTGATCGCGACTTTCACCACCGATAACCCATTGGATTTTTGGATGATTTGTTAATGGAAATTGGGCGAGATAGGGATCTTCGGCGGCAACGGCGACAATAATTTTTTCAATTGCGGTATAAGCAAGAAGTTTTTCCAACGTATGTTGCAAAATGGTTTTACCGAGCAAATGGAGATACTGTTTCGGGCGGTTGCTCTGCATACGACTGCCAACACCGGCGGCGGGAACAATGGCAAATATTCGACGAATCATTAACGAATGCTCCATTATTTTTCAGATTTTAAGATACGATAAAAAGTTTCATTCGGTTTGACCATTTCATAATTGCTGCGGGCACGTTCTTCCACAGCGGCAAAACCCTGTTTTAAATCTTGTGTTTCCGCTTTCGCCTCTTGGTTGATTTGACTCTGTTTTTCATTAATGCTTTTCTGTTGGCTAATTTCAGTCATTGTCTGTTTATAGGTTTGATAACCGGAATCACCGAACCAAAAGTTATAAATTGAAATTAATAATAATGAGAATAAACCGATAGTTAATAAACGCATAAAATGAAATAAGCTGGCGAAAATGAATAGCGCATAGTTTACCTTGAATTACATCACAATACGACATTTAATAATGTAAACGGAAAGCCGCTTGAGAATTAACGATTTTATTTCGTAAACCCCTAAGGTAAGATAACCAATTTATTTTAACGATAAAACAGAATTGATTTAGGTGCGAATTGATGAAACCTTTAAACATTATTTTTGCCGGCACGCCCGATTTTGCGGCACAACATTTGCAGGCGTTATTAGCTTCTCAGCATCAAGTGATTGCGGTTTATACCCAGCCGGACAAGCCAGCAGGGCGCGGTAAAAAATTACAACCGAGTGCGGTTAAACAGTTGGCATTGGCACATAATTTACCGATTTTTCAACCAAAATCGTTGCGTAAAGAGGAAGCTCAACAACAATTAGCACAATTAAATGCCGATGTAATGGTGGTGGTCGCTTATGGCTTGATTTTGCCGAAAGCGGTGTTGGCGATGCCCCGTTTAGGCTGTTTGAATGTACACGGCTCCCTGTTGCCTCGTTGGCGAGGTGCTGCGCCGATTCAACGTGCGATTTGGGCAGGCGATGAGCAAACCGGTGTCACCATTATGCAGATGGATGAAGGTTTGGATACCGGCGATATGTTGCATAAAGTCAGCTGTGAAATCAGCAAGGATGAAACCTCCGCATCGTTATATCAAAAGTTGGCAACATTGGCACCGCAAGCATTAATTGAGGTGTTGGATCATTTAGAAGAGGGCAAATATCCGCCACAAGCGCAACAAAATGAATTCAGCAATTATGCCGAAAAATTAAGTAAAGAAGAGGCAAAATTGGATTGGTCATTGCCGGCAGTTCAGCTTGAACGTTGCATTCGAGCGTTTAATCCGTGGCCGATCAGTTGGTTACAAACAACAGATGCACAAGGCAACAACCAAATATTGAAAGTTTATCAAGCCACTGTGTTGCCGCATCAAAATCAAACAGTCGGCACTGTGTTGCAGGCAAATAAACAGGGAATACAGATTGCAACGGCGGATGGGGTGTTGAATATTACACAATTACAGCCGGCGGGTAAGAAACCGATGGCAGTGCAGGATTTCCTTAACGGACGCAGTGATTGGTTTGAAGTCGGAAAACAACTTGATTAAGTGAGCCAGAAATGAAATCTCAATTATCTAAAAAAATGCCATTGCGAGCGGTGATGGCGGAAGTGATATTGCAAGTGTTGGATCAAGGAAAATCGCTCTCTTCATTATTGCCGGCGGCACAACAACGTATTTCCGCACAGGATATGGGATTGTTGCAAGAAGTTTGTTTTGGCGTTTGTCGGGTGTTACCAAGATTGGAGCGCATTATCGGCAAATTGGTGGCTAAGCCGTTAAAAGGAAAAACACGCATTGTTCATTGTCTGTTATTGGTGGGTTTATATCAGTTACTTTATACCCGTATTCCGGCACACGCCGCAGTCGATGAAGTAGTAAAAGCAACCAAAGTATTAAAAGTGGAGAACTTTCGTGGCTTGGTCAATGCTGTAATGCGTCGTTTTTTGCGAGAGCAAGCGTCGATTTTGGCGGTGATCGATAAACACTGGCAAACTTTGCATCCGGAATGGTTGGTGAATCTACTGAAATCTTATTATCCGCAAAATTGGCGACAGATTGTTGAAGAAAATAATCAAAAACCGCCAATGTGGTTACGTGTCAATCACCAACATTGCAGCACTGAACAGTATCAACAGTTATTGGTACAACAACACATTGCCGGTGAGAGCGCGCAACCGCCGTCAGCTTTGCGTTTACAGAATGCCATTGCAGTGGAACAGTTGCCTAACTTTGAGCAGGGCTGGGTCAGTGTTCAGGATTGTCACGCCCAATGGGCAGCGTTGTTGTTGGATGGACAAAATAATGAAACGATTTTAGATGCCTGTGCGGCACCGGGCGGAAAGACAACGCATATTTTAGAATTAGCGCCACAAGCGGTAGTGACCGCTTTGGATGTTGAGGCCGGTCGTTTGCAGCGAGTTGAGCAGAATTTACAACGCCTTAATCAGCACGCAAACGTGATTTGCGGTGATGCATCACAGCCGCAACAATGGTTACAGGATGGCGCAATGTTTGATCGGATTTTATTGGATGCACCTTGTTCGGCAACCGGTGTGATTCGTCGTCATCCAGACATCAAATGGTTGCGACAGCCAAGCGATATAGAGCAGTTGGTTGCATTACAAAAACAGATTTTGCAAGCTTTATGGCAACGGCTAAAAGTAAACGGCGTTCTGCTCTATGCAACCTGTTCTATTTTGCCGCAAGAAAATAGTGAGCAAATTCGATCTTTTTTAGCGACACATTCCGATGCAAAATTGATCGCAGTGGATTTAGGCGAACAGGGCATAGATACCGGATTCGGTTTTCAATGTTTTCCGCATCAACAAGGCGGAGATGGTTTCTTTTATGCCAAATTAGTGAAACAAGCTGAAAGGTAAGAGCGGTGAAAATTATCATATTAGGTGCCGGACAGGTCGGCGGTACGTTAGCAGAAAATTTGGTTAGCGAAGATAACGAAATCACCTTAGTGGATAATGATATTGAGCGTTTGAACCGCTTGCAGGATAAACACGATTTACGTGTCGTTCACGGTAATGCGTCATCCCCACGAACCTTGCGTGAAGCAGGGGCGACCGATGCCGATATGCTGGTGGCGGTAACCAGTTCGGATGAAGTCAATATGGTGGCTTGTCAGGTGGCTTACACCCTGTTTAAAGTGCCGACCAAAATCGCGCGTATTCGTAATGCGGAATATATTCGCGAAAAGGACAAACTGTTTAAAAATGAAGTTTTGCCTATCGATCATATTATTTCACCGGAGCAGTTGGTCATTGATGATATTGCCCGTTTGGTGAATTATCCCGGCACCTTGCAAGTCGCCAATTTTGCTGACGGGCTGATCAGTTTAGCGGTAGTGAAAGCGTATTACGGTGGGCCTTTGGTTGGTTATTCGATTTCAATGTTACAGGAACATTTGCCGCATATTGATGCGCGAGTTGTATCCATTTGGCGACAGGATAAAGTGATTCGACCGCAAGGTTCAACCATTATTGAAGCAGGTGATGAAGTCACCTTTATTTGTGCCAGCCAGCACATCCGTGCGGTGATGAGTGAATTGCAACGCTTAGAGAAAAATTATCGTCGCATAATGATTGTCGGCGGTGGTAATGTCGGTTCCGGTTTGGCAAGAACATTGGAAAATGATTACAGCGTCAAGTTGGTGGAACGTAATCAGAAGCGGGCGGAAATGTTAGCGGAGAGATTATCAAAAACCATTGTTTTTTGTGCTGATGCTTCTGATCAGGCGTTTCTGTTTGAAGAACATATTGAAAATATTGATGCATTTATTGCCTTAACCAGTGATGATGAAGCCAATATTATGGCATCACTGTTGGCGAAACGGTTAGGAACGAAAAAAGCGATTGCTTTAATCCAACGTATTGCTTATCTGCATTTGGTACAGGGCGGTACGATCGATATTGCCATTTCACCGCAACAGGCGACTGTTTCGGCACTGTTAAGTTATGTCAGAAAAGGCGATATTGTGAATGTTACCGTATTGCGGCGCGGTGTGGCTGAAGTGATCGAAATTGTGGCTCACGGTAATGCGCAAACTTCACAAGTTATCGGGCGTGAACTGAAAAAAATTAAAATTCCGCAAGGCGTGATCATCGGGGCGGTCAGTCGTAACGGCGAAGTGTTGATTGCCAATGAGGAGTTGATAATTGAAGAGGATGATCACGTTATTTTGTTCTTGCAAGATAAAAAGTATATTGCTGAAGTGGAAAAATTATTCCAACCAAGCCCGTTCTTTATCTAAAAAGGTAACACTATGTTTAATCGACCATTTATTCTCTACATTTTAGGTTCAGTGCTTTCTAAAATTGCGTGGTTGATGATTATTCCGTTAATCGTAACCTTTTTTCATAACGGTGATGGTTTGATTGGTTTTTTAATCTGTATCGGCATCACTCATTTTGTCTCTTTTATTTTAACGCGTAAAAAACCGCAAGATATGCGCCTACGCGTGAAAGATATGCTGTTGTTGACGACGCTGATTTGGGTGATTAGTTGTGTTTTCAGTGCCTTGCCGTTCATTGTGATCAGTGATTTTAGTTTTACCGATGCCTATTTTGAAACCGTTTCCGGACTGACGACGACAGGGTCGAGTATTATCGTTGATGTAAGCGACACTTCACCGGCACTTCTAATGTGGCGTTCTACAATGCAATGGTTAGGCGGTTTGGGCTTTATTGTGATGGCGGTTGCGGTGTTGCCGTTTTTAAATGTGGGCGGAATGACGCTGTTTAGAACCGAATCTTCCGATAAATCCGATAAAATTTTGCCGCAAGCACGAGATATTGCCAAAAGTATTATTCAGATTTATCTCTCTTTAACCGTTATTTGTCTATTTTGCTATATGTGGTCGGAAATGGATTTTTTTGATGCAATTAATCACGCCTTTACCACGATTGCAACCGGCGGATTTTCGACACGCAGCGGCTCAATGAGTGAATTTAACAGTAATACACAATGGATTTGTACGGTATTTATGTTTATCGGCTCATTACCGTTCTTATTAATGGTGCAGGCAATTCATCGGCGAAATATTTTGGTGTTATTCCGTGATCAGCAATTAATGGGATTTACTCTATTTGTTTTTATTGTCGCCTTATTTACTGCTGCGTGGCTCAATTATGAGAATGTATTTAGTTGGCAGGATAGTCTGCGTTATGCTTTTTTTAATTTAATTAATATTATGTCCACTTGCGGCTTCAGTTTAGGTAATTTTGATACTTGGACCGCAACCACCACAATGATATTTACGGTAGCTTTTATTTTAGGAGGGTGTTCAGGCTCAACTACCGGTGGAATTAAGATATTCCGTTTTCAAATAATGTTCCAAGTATTAAAACATCAAATATTAAGATTGATTCATCCGAATAGTATTTCCGCCGTGCATTATAATCGCCATACGGTATCAAATGAAACCGTATTCGGGATTGTCGGCTTTATCTTCAGTTACTTTATGATTATGGCGGTTTTAGCGGTGTTAATGGCAATTTCCGGAATGAATTTTGAAAGTGCGTGGAGCGCAGCAGCAACGGCGATCAGCAATGTAGGACCGGGATTTGGAAATGAAGTCGGTGCCAGCGGCAGCTTTGCCAATATTCCGACCGTGGCTAAATGGTTAATGATTTTAGGTATGTTATTGGGGCGGCTTGAAATTATGACAATCCTTATTTTGTTATTTCCTAATTTCTGGAAAAAATAGTTAAAAATATTTGTATCAAATCTGCAATAAAAATATAATGTGCGCCGTTTTTAACATTTGATTATTAATTTTAACTTAGGAGTATGAAAAATGAGTTTTTTGAAAGAGTTTCGTGAATTCGCAATGCGAGGTAACGTTGTTGATATGGCAGTTGGGGTTATTATCGGTGGCGCATTCGGTAAAATTGTAAGCTCTTTAGTTGGTGATGTTGTAATGCCGATTATCGGTTTATTGGTCGGCGGCGTTGATTTTAAAGATCTTAAAATTATTTTGCGTGGTCCGGTCGGAGATATTCCGGCAGTAACCTTAAATTACGGTATGTTTATTCAAACTGTTTTTGATTTCATCATTATTGCATTTGCTATTTTCGTGGCAATTAAAGCGATGAATAAATTAAAACGTGAAAAACTGGCAGAAGAACCAAAACCGGCTGAACCAAGCGCAGAAGAAAAATTATTAACTGAAATTCGTGATTTATTAAAAAATAAATAATTAAGGATTTTATGCAACAAGAACAAACAACTCCAAAACCAAATGCGATTGCTAAATTGATTTTTGCCAGTAGATGGGTTCAATTGCCGATCTATCTTGGTTTAATCGTGGTACAGATTATTTATGCCTTTAAATTTTTGAAATCACTTTGGCATTTGATAGTAAATCTTAATCAAATGGATGAAAACACAATAATGTTAGCAGTGTTGAATCTGATTGATGTGGTTATGATTGCCAACTTATTGGTGATGGTGTTGGTTGGCGGTTATGAAACTTTTGTTTCTAAATTAAATACTGATAATCATCCGGATCAACCGGAATGGTTGGATCACGTTAATGCTTCAGTGTTGAAAGTGAAGTTATCAATGGCGATAATTAGTATTTCCTCTATTCATATGTTGCAGACATTTATTAATGCGGCTAATTTGCCGGAAAAACAGATTATGTGGCAATTGTTTTTACATCTCGGTTTCTTAGCATCAGCATTGGCGGTGGCATATACTGATAGGATTTTATATAACACAACGCATAAACAGCATTAATAATGATAGATGTACTTTTAAAATTCTTCTAAGATATAAACTAAACCTACATTTTGAAGTCAGTTCATTTTGTAGGTTTTTTTGTAGAATTGTCAAACCAAGTACAATACCTTATGAAAAAACTTCATAAGGTGTTTAAAACTCAAACTTTTACAAAGTTGATTATTTGTTTTATTAACTTTTTCCTGAATTTCTGAGAGGTTCCATTGATTTATGCTGTTTTAAATATTTAGTAAAATTTATTATTGTGTGTGGATATTCAATAATGGATAAAATTGATAAACACTTCTTTTTTATTTGTTGCGGCTAGATTGAAAGTTTAGGTATTATTGGATTATCAATACATAATATAAGGAGTCAAAATGAGTAAAATAGTTAATATCCTCACCAATCCTCTCACTAATAAAGGCACAGCATTCACCCTTGAAGAGCGTGCGAAGTTAGGTTTGACAGGGCGTTTGCCTGCGGCGGTGGAAACCTTAGAGGAACAAGCAAAACGTGCTTATGCACAGCTTTCTCGCTATGAAAAGCCAATGGAAAAATACATTTATCTCGACCAACTGCACAATCGCAATGAGGTGCTATATTACCGCTTGCTCACCGATCACTTAGCGGAAATGTTACCCATTGTTTATGACCCAACTGTTGGCGATGCGATTAAACAATGGAGCCGTGATTATCGCCGTTCCCGTGCGGTTTATCTAAATGTGAACCGTCCAGAAGATATTCGTGCTTCTTTTGAAACATTAGGACTTGGTGCAGATGATGTAGATCTCATCGTGTGTTCTGATGCAGAAGAAATTCTCGGCATTGGCGACTGGGGCGTAAACGGAACAGATATTTCTGTCGGAAAACTAGCGGTGTATACAGCAGCTGCGGGGATTGATCCAAGCCGTGTGATCGCAGTGAATTTAGATGTGGGAACAGACAACGAAGCCTTGCTCAACGATCCGACCTACTTGGGTAACCGCCACGCGCGTGTGCGTGGGGAGCGTTACGATCATTTGATTAATGAATATCTCAAAATCGCCTCAGAAATGTTCCCAAATGCGCTCTTGCATTTTGAAGATTTTGGCCCGTCCAACGCACGCCGCATTTTGGTTGAAAACCGTGAAAAATACCGTATTTTTAATGATGATATGCAAGGCACGGGCGCAATCGTAATGGCAGCGGTGATTTCTGGCTTGAAAGTCACCAAACAAAGTTTCGCTGAACAACGTCTTGTGGTTTATGGGGCGGGAACGGCTGGTACAGGTATGGCGGATCAAATCAGTGCCGCAATGGAACGCAACGGGCTTTCTCGTGAGGAAGCGAAAAAACGCGTTTGGTTGATTGATATTAACGGCTTGGTTACGGACGATATGCCGAACCTGCCGAATTATCAGCAAGAATACGCTCGCCCTGCGGCAGAAGTCGCTGATTGGACGCGTGAAAACGGCAAAATCGGCTTATTGGAAGTGGTGAAACAAGTGAAGCCAACCATTTTAATTGGCACATCAACGGATCACGGGGCATTTACGGAAGTGGTGATCAACGCCTTGTGCGAAGGGGTAGAACGCCCGATTTTATTACCACTTTCCAATCCAACGGAACGCATTGAAGTGATGCCACAAGACGCTATTCCTTGGTCGCAAGGCAAAGCCCTCATCGCAACGGGAATCCCTGTCGAGCCAGTGGAATACAACGGCACCGCCTTCCACATCGGACAAGGCAACAACGCACTGCTCTACCCGGGTTTAGGCTTAGGCGTGATTGTGTCAGGAGCGAGCCAAGTTACAGACGGAATGCTTCTCGCAGCGGCGGAAGCAGTAGCCAGCCAAGTAAATCCGCAAGATTTAGGGGCTTCGCTGTTGCCACCAGTGGACAATTTGCGTGTTTCTTCTGCCACCGTTGCCGTTGCGGTTGCAAAACAAGCGGTGAAAGATGGTGTTGCCACTAAACACAGCGATAACTGGGTGCAAAGCGTACAAGACGCAATGTGGCAAGCGGTCTATCGCTAATCGGGTTATTCACAATGCCGTCTTGATTGCAGACGGCATTTTCTCACGAAAAAACACCACACTTTATTAGTCAAGTCATCACCATAAAGGAAAAAAACGATGCTTTTTCTCACCGCACTTGAAAGCGTATTATCCATCGTCCTTATCATCGCATTGGGGTTCTATTTACGCCACAAAGGCTATTTTGCCGACAGCTTCGCCAGCAATATTTCCAAATTGATAATGAACATCGCCCTGCCCGCCTCGATTTTCGTTTCCGTGCTAAGCCACCTTGATCGACAGCGTCTATTTTCCCTCTCAGACGGCTTAATCTACGGTGTTGCCGCAACATTACTGGGTTATTTCATCGCGTGGTTAATGACAAAATGGCTCAAAGTGCGAGCAGGACGGCGAGGGGTTTTCATCAATACGATCGTCAATGCCAACACCATTTTCATCGGCTTGCCCCTCAATATCGCTCTATTTGGCGACAACAGTATGCCTTATTTTTTGGTGTATTATGTGCTGAACACCGTTTCCACTTGGACATTCGGAGCGTGGCTCATTGCTCGCGACAACAGTCAGCCTCAAATGGAGCAATACACCCACTTCAACTGGAGAAAATTATTACCACCACCACTGCTTGGCTTCCTCATCGCCCTACTCTTTTTATTGATGAGCATTCCCGTGCCGAATTTTATCCACAGTGCATTAAGCTATGTCGGGGCAATGGTAACGCCACTTTCATTGATTTACATCGGCATCACGCTCTATGACGCGGGGCTGAAAAGTATCCGTTTTGACAAAGACACCCTCGCCGCTCTCATCGGCAAATTCGCCCTCGCTCCTGCGATTATGGCAAGCCTTATTCTACTCGGCAACGCGTGGCTACCCCTCCCTAGCATTGAAGCGCAAACGCTGATTTTACAATCCGCCGTTTCCGCCCTTGCTATCTTGCCGATTTTAGCCAATCAAGCCAAAGGTGATGTATCCTTCGCCACCAATATTGTTACTACTAGCACATTATTATTCATTCCGATTGTACCAATAGTGGATTGGATACTGGCGTTATGGCATTAAAAATGCGATTGCCCTTTTTTAGGGCTTAAATTGTTAAAGTAAAAGCAACACCTTATCAAAATAAAACTTCATAAGGTGTTCTGAGTTACTCCATTGATTTATTCTCTTACTGTTTTGGGAAATTTTCCTGTATTAGCCCATTGCTGTTCTCATCAATAATGTTTAATTGGGATTTTTCCACGATGTTCTTCGTTCTAGCGAGCTTTAAAAATAAAATGGTACTATCAGCTTATTAAGATATGTTAATGAAATTAATGGCGGAGAGTCATAGGAGTTGAACCTACCCAAGACTGCTGGCAGCCTTAACAGGATTTGAAGTCCTGCCGCCTCACCGGAAACGACGACTCTCCCGAGAACATAAGAAAAGTGCTTTGTATCATAAAAGCGCACTCATTTTACTGAATTTTTCTGATAAAAACAGTATTATTTGTTTTATTTCCAATAATTAGGAATCTGTTATGTCAGGGCTTTACCGACAACTTCCCTCTATTGATCGTTTACTGAAAACCGAAAGCGGCACTCGCCTGTTGGAAAAATATGGGCATAGTGCAACGGTTGCGACAATGCGTCATTTTTTACAGCAGGCAAGAGCGTTCATCAAAACATCGGCGCAATTACCGCCGTTTTGTGCCGATGAACAGACCTTTTTGCAGCAGCTGGAGTCAGCGTTGCAACAACAACGACAGCTTGCAATTCAGCCGGTGCATAACTTAACCGGAACGGTGTTACACACCAATTTAGGCAGAGCCATTTGGGCGCAAGCGGCACAACAGGCAGCATTACAGGCGATGCAACAGAATGTGGCGTTGGAATTTGATTTGCAACAGGGTAAGCGCGGACATCGAGACCAAGCAATCAGTGAGTTGTTGGCGCATTTAACCGGTGCGGAAGCGGCGTGTATCGTCAATAATAACGCTGCCGCCGTGCTGTTGATGTTGGCAACCTTTGCCAAAGATCGTGAGGTGATTATCTCTCGTGGCGAGCTGATCGAAATTGGCGGTGCTTTCCGTATTCCCGATATTATGCAACAGTCAGGTTGTAAACTGGTGGAAGTTGGCACCACAAACCGCACACACTTGCGTGATTATGCCCAAGCAATTAATGAAAATACCGCGTTTTTGTTGAAGGTGCATAGCAGCAATTATCAGATTGTCGGTTTCACCAAAAGCGTCAGCGAAGAAGAGCTGGTGCAGTTGGGGCAAGAGAAAAATATTCCGGTGATTACCGATTTGGGAAGCGGTGCGTTGATCGATTTTCGTGATTATGGTTTGCCGCACGAACCGCAAGTGCAACAAAAGGTAGCGGCAGGTGTGGATTTAATCTCATTTTCTGGTGACAAATTATTGGGTGGGCCACAGGCAGGCATTATTGTCGGTAAAAAAGCGTTGATTGAGCAATTACAACAACATCCGTTAAAACGAGTGTTGCGTTGTGATAAGGTGATTTTAAGTGCATTGGAAGCAACGTTACGCTTATATCTTGAGCCAGAAAAGTTGCCTAAATCATTGCCGACATTAAATGCTTTAACAAAAAACATAGAAGAATTACAAACGCAGGCGCAACAATTATTACAAATGTTACAGGTAAAGTTCGGAGATCGCTTTTATTTAATGATAGAATCTTCTGTAGCTCAAATTGGTAGTGGGGCGCAACCAATGACAAAAATTGATTCTTTAGCGGTAACTTTGCAGGCAAAATCGGCGAAAAGCGAAGATTTATATCAATTAATGACAATACTTAAGTCATTATCGCAACCTATTATCGGTCGTGTTGAAAATAATAAATTATGGTTAGATTTGCGTAGTGTAGCACGAATAGAAACATTATTAACAACGGTAAATGAATTATGATTATAGTCACGGCGGGACACGTTGATCACGGAAAAACTGCTTTACTTCAAGCATTGACAGGCACTAATGCTGATCGCCTTCCGGAAGAGAAAAAACGGGGAATGACGATTGATCTTGGTTATGCTTATTTGCCAATCGGTGATCGTGTTCTTGGTTTTATTGATGTGCCGGGACACGAAAAATTTCTCTCTAATATGCTGGCAGGATTGGGGGGTGTAGATTATGCAATGTTGATGGTGGCGGCAGATGAAGGCATTAAGCCACAGACTATTGAACATTTAACCTTACTGTATTTATTGCAGTTTAAACAAATTTTAATTGTTATTACAAAAGCTGATCGTGTTGATTCTAAGCTAATTGAGCAATTATTGCAGAAAATTCGCAAGCAATTTCCATTCTTAGCTCAAAATCCTGCATTTATCACTTCCGCTTATTCAGGTCAGGGTATTGATGAGTTAAAGCAGTATTTATTGAAACTGGAAAATCTGAGTGATCAAAATAAACCGTTCCGTTATGCAATAGATCGCGTATTTACTTTAAAAGGTGCTGGATTAGTAGTCACTGGAACTGTGTTCAGTGGAGCGGTGTCAGTAGGTGATGAACTTTATCTTTCTTGTGCACAACAGAAGGTTAGGGTTAAAAGCATTCACGCTCAAAATCAGAATTCGTCAAAAGGGGTTGCCGGGCAACGTGTGGCATTAAATCTTGCTACTGAATTAGGCGAAGATGAGATTAAACGTGGAGATTGGCTTAGTAGTTTAGAAACAATGCCTTTTAGTGACAGAATAACGATTAAATTGAAACCAAATCAGGTTTTAAATGACAGTCAGGCGGTGCATATTTATTATGCGGCAAATCATACAATTGGCAAATTTACTCGATTGATCAATGGTGAAAATGATTTAGTTGAATTGGTAATGGATAAACCGTTGTTGATGGCGAGTGGTGATAAATTGATTTTGCGTAATGCTGATGATCAGCAGACATTAGCTGGTGCAACAGTATTGGAGATTAACTCTCCGAAACGGCATAAACGTACGCCGGAACGGTTGAGTTATCTGCAATCGTTATTACAGTGTACAAACAGCATTGAAAGGATCAAATTTTATCTTAAAAATCAGACATTGGAAGTTGCTCATTTACAATGGATAGAGCAGTTGACTTCTAGTCAGTTACGACAATTACAACAGCAACAACATTTGTTTTTATACCGTGATCAGGCATTTTCCTTGAATTACCAACAGCAACAACAACAAGCGTTATTACAGCATTTGGCTCAGTTTCACGAGCAACATCAAGATCAATTAGGAGTTAGTAAGGCACGTTTATGGCGAATGAGTGCCTTGCAACAACCGAAGATATTAATTTTCCATTTTATTGATCAATTAGTGGCACAGCAGCAGATGCTGCAAGCCAATGGTTGGCTACATTTACCTGAACATCAGATCAGTTTTACTTCACAGGAACAGCAGCTTTGGCAAGCGGTGGAGGCGGAATTTACGAAAACCACACAACCTATTTGGGTGCGTGATATGGCAAAAATTTTATCGTTAGATGAACAGGAGATGCGCTGTTTTATGTATAAAGCAGGAAAAATGGGATTATTGATTCCAATTGTGAAGGATCGATTTTTCCGTCAGCAAGATATTCAGCGTTTTGCACAATGGTTAAAAGTTTACCTTCGTCAATATCAACAGATTTCGGTAAATGAGGTTCGGGATCAGCTCGGGTTTGGACGTAAATTATCGGTGCAGTTAGTAGAATATTTTGATCGTTCCGGATTTTTACGACGAAAAGGAAACTTTCATTTATTAAGAGATGAAGATGCTTTTTAATAAAATAAGCGTAATAGTTAACAACAGGTACAAATAATATTTAATTTGTCCTATAATTACGCAATTTTTAAATTGGTTGAGGAATATAGGTTATGACACGAAATTATTTCACTTACTCTATTCTTGCTTTGGGGTTATGCTTATCGAGTGTTACCTATGCAGCGAATAGCCAAAATACAGAATTGAAACAAATTTTATCCCGTGCTTTTGAGAAAGATCCGGAATTATTAGAAGCAAAAGCCAATACGATGATTGCTCACAATCAAACAGAACAGGCAATTTCGGGGCATTATCCAACACTATCTGTTTTTGGTCGTCAGTCATTAGAGGATTATTCTCGTTATCAAACAAATGATAGAAATAATAAATTTACACCGGGAGCACAGGCGAATGTAAACCTTTACTCTTTTGGTGCAATTGAAAAAAAGGTTGCTTATTCTGAAGCCAATGAAGCTTCTTTCCGTTATAAATATGATGAAACAAAAGAGAATATTGCCTATAAAATTACAGAACTCTATTTAATGGCAATTCGTAGTAAAGATGCGATTGCAGCACAACAACGAGGATTAGTTCGTTTGCGTAGTATTATCAGTGAAATAGAGGCGATTGCAGACAATGATGAAGGACGTCGTTCTGAGTTGGTGCAGGCAGAAGCACGAATGTTTTCAGTTGAGCAACAACAAAATACCTCTGAACGTGAGTTACAGGATGCATTAAGTCAATTGCAACGTTATTCAGGTAAAGCGGTAAAAGTGAGCGGGTTGTCTGATCCTTTTAAAGGAATGACAGCTGTTGTACTAAAGAAACAATATTCTCAAAACCAATATTTGCATCCTTCCTATAAGACTGCTCAAGCTAAAATTAAGAGCGCACACGCTGGTGTAGAAGCGGAGCAAGCGAGTCGTTATCCTAAATTAGATTTGATAGGGCAGGCAACCAAAGATGATCGCCAGGTTTATTTGAATGTATCTTGGGATATGTTTAATCGTGCTTCTTCATACAGCGTACAGGAAAAAGCACAAACATTAGAAGCTGAAAAAAGTCGTTTAGAGCAGACTAAATTAGAGTTGGAAGAGAAAACTAGGACTGCATTAATTAATTTAGAAGAGTACCAACGTCAAATTGGCACGTTATCAAAACAGGTTAACTCACTTTATGAAGTTACCAACTTTTATAAATTACAATTCCAAATTGCAAAGCGTTCTTTATTGGATTTGTTGAATGCGGAAAATGAATTATTAAGCGTGGAATTAAATCGAGTATCCGCCGAATATCAATTACGTCATTCTGTGTTGGATTATCTTTATTCACAAGGAATGACTACTAAATGGGCTATTGATCTTAAATAGAAAATAAAAACAGTTATGAAGTTAATTATTGAAAATGTTGCATTGGCAACACAAATTTTAGGGTCGCCACTTTCTGTGGCGACACTTGCCTCTCATACCATTCGCCGTAATGGCAACAATCTTGATTTTTCATCATTATGTGAATATTTGCGTAGCGAAGGTTTTGAGAATAATTTATCGCAGCGATCATTGAATGAAATTCCTTCTTTGGCATTACCTGTAATTTTGATTTTACAGAATGAAGAAGCAGCAGTGGTAACTGCTATAGATACTAATGAAGAGGGTAAACGCCTTTATACCATTACTCATACAGATGGTATAAAACAGCAACTTGCTGAAGTAGATTTAGCTGAAAAATATCTTGGTTACTGTTGGTTTATTAAGCCGAAAGTAGAAAAAGATATCCGTTCTGAATTGCCGGAATACTCTTTGCCGAAGAGTTGGTTTTTCCGTATTATTTGGCGGTTTAAAAAATATTATTATCAGGTTATTGCGGCAACATTTATTATCAATTTCCTTGCTTTAATTAGTTCTCTCTATGTAATGAATGTGTATGACCGGGTAATTCCTAATCAGGCATATGAAACCTTATGGGTATTAAGTATAGGTGTGATTTTGGCAATCAGTTTTGAGTTTGCCGCCAAAATGATACGTGGACATTTAACAGATGTGGCAGGTAAAAAAGCCGATCTAATTATTAGTGCGATGCTGTTTCGGCGAGTAATGGCCTTGAAGTTGCAGAATCGTCCGGTTTCTTCTGGTTCTTACGCTAATAACTTACGTGATTTTGAGTCGGTGCGTGAATTTTTAACTAGTGCCAGTTTGCTGACTTTGGTTGATTTACCATTCTTATTGCTGTTTGTTACTGTAATTTGGATTGTCGCTGGTAAATTAGCATTGGTACCAGCGATTATTATTCCTTTGGTGATTGTTATCGGTATTTTGGCACAGGCCCCACTTTCCCGTGCCATTAATGAATCAATGCGTGAATCTTCACAACGTCAAGGCTTGGTGGTGGAAGCAATAGAGGGGATTGAAACTATTAAAAATAACAATGCAATGTCGTGGGCGCAGAAGCGTTGGGATTTTTATACCGCAAAAAGTTCTTTTTCCTCAATTAAAGTAAAAGATACCAGTAATTTTGTGGTGAATTTAATCACCGCTTTGCAGCAGTTAAACACTGTAATTCTAGTAATTTTCGGTACTTATCTGATTCATAGTGAAGATCCGAGCAGCCGTATCACAATGGGGGCATTGATAGCTTCTGTCATTCTTTCTGGGCGAGCATTAGCACCGTTGGGACAAATTGCTGGATTGGCAACTCGTTTCCAACAGGCGTGGTTAGCATTAAAAGGGGTAGAAGGTATTGTATCTAAACCTATTGATAAACCCGCAGATCGTGAATATATCAGTTTAAAACAGGTGCAAGGGCATTTGCAGTTTAATCACGTTTCTTTTAAATATCAGGAAGATAGCCAACCGGCATTGCAAGATTTTAATCTAATTGTACGTCCGGGTGAGAAAGTAGGGGTATTGGGTAAAATTGGCAGTGGAAAATCTACAGCGTTGAAATTAGGTGTTGGTTTGTATGATCCGAGTAAAGGAAATATTACTTTAGATGGTATCAACCTCAAACAGCTTGATCCTTATTATTTACGCAATCAAGTTTTGTTATTAGAACAAAATCCTCGTCTATTCTTAGGAACTTTGCGTGAAAATTTGGATATAGGTCGAATGGATTCCTTCCCGAGCGATCAAACCCTATTAGTGGCGTTGCAACGTTTCGGTTTGTTAGGTTTAGTGCAGAACCATCCGCGTGGCTTGGATATGTATCTTGGCGAAAACGGCTTAGGTTTATCCGGCGGACAAAAACAGGCGGTAGCATTGGCTCGTATGACCTTAAAAGACCCGAAAGTGGTGTTATTGGACGAACCGACTACCGGTTTGGATCAATTCCACGAACAGCAGGCATTGGCAGGCTTATCACAATGGGTACAAAACCGTACTTTAGTGGTAGTTACACATCGTCCTCAAGTGTTGCAGTTAGTTGATAGAGTGATTGTAGTTGATAACGGAAAAGTGGTAATGGATGGGCCAAAGGATGCAGTATTAAAACGTTTAGCACAACCACAACAGCAAGAAGAAGCCACTGTGAAAATAGAACATCACAGCAATGATACAGAGAATAAATAGGTTTGAGCAATGAGTGATAAAAATAACGAAAATAAAAAGGATAACGGGCAAAGCGGAGAGCAGAAAAAGCAGGCTGATAATAAGGCGACATCTCTGAGTACTGAAATAAAAAAATCTGAACAATCACAAATGCCAACAGAAAAAGTGAATAGTAAGGATTTACGTCTGTTAAATGACCTCAATGCGGCATTGCAGGTGGAAAAACACACGGGTTCATTTGCTATGATTTGGCTATTGGGTGCTTTTTTAGTGGTGTTTCTAATTTGGTCATATTTTAGCAAAATAGAAGAAGTTACCCGTGGGCAAGGTACTATTATTCCAAATAGCCGAGAACAGATTATTCAAAGTTTGGATCCCGGCATTTTGGATCAAATGATGGTGCATGAGGGAGATTTGGTGGAAAAAGGACAGGTGTTATTAAAACTGGACGACACCAGAAGTTCTGCTATTTTGCGTGAAACACAAGCGAAAGTAGATAATCTTGAGGCGATTACCACACGTCTAAAAGCTGAAATTTCAGGGCAGACACCTGTTTTCTCAGAAAAAATTCCGAAAGAGATTAAAGATCGTGAAATGGAGGTCTATAAAGCGAAAAAACAAGCATTGGAAGAAGCAGTTAGAACTTTGCGTGATAGTAAAGCCTATCTTGATTCCGAAATTGCCTTGACAGAGCCAATGGTAGCGAAAGGTGCGGTTTCGCAAGTGGAATTGTTGCGAATGAAACGCTCCGCAAATGATATGGCGTTGCAGATTTCCGAACGTGAACATAAATATATCACTGATGCCGGTAATGAATTGGTGCGAGTGCAGGGCGATCTTGACCAAGCGAAAGAAAATCTCGCCGCACGTGCCGATCCGGTGGAGCGTTCCTTAATTCGTGCGCCATTGAAAGGGATTGTGAAAAATATCCGGATTAATACCATCGGTGGCGTCATTTCCGCCGGACAGGATATTATGGAAATCGTGCCGGTGGAGGATAATTTATTAGTGGAAGCCTATATCAATCCGAAAGATGTAGCTTATATTCGCCCGGGAATGAAAGCGGTGGTGAAATTAACCGCTTATGATTATGCGATTTACGGCGGCTTGGACGGTATTGTAACCTTATTAAGTCCGAGTACATTGCAAGATAAACGCCAACCGAGCGATTTAAATCTGAACCCGAACAACTCGTTCTATCGTGTGTTGGTAAAAACCAACGGCAGCCATTTGACTGATAAAAACGGTCACGAATTGCCGGTGTTACCGGGAATGATTGCAACAGTGGATATTAAGACTGGTGAAAAAACAGTATTTCAATATTTAATCAAACCGATTACACGAATGAAGCAGGCGTTACAGGAAAGATAATAGAAGTTTAACTTAATAAAACAACTATATCAAAAATGCTTAAATGGTTGAAATCCTACCGTTCAAGGCAATAAATATCTTAATTGGGAGAGGTGTAACCTCTTCCAAATTAGGATAACTCATAGAACAAAGTTTTATGTGGTTATTCAGTGAGTTGAAGCGTTTTTGTGTCAAGTTAAAATTTGGGGCTGTAGTAGATTAGCAACAATGCTATACTACAAAAATGAAGATAACATATTGTAAATTAAAGAAATCCATGCAGAAAAAACTGCTTGAGTTTTTTGTTGCAGAAGTTACTGCAAGAACAGCAGCAAATTTGCT